>DGRT01000170.1 GCA_002391105.1 Lachnospiraceae bacterium UBA4381
AAGGGGACAGGCACCTTGTCACAAAAAAAGGAGATGCAGTAACTGCATCTCCCATTATATCATGTTTTTAGCATTAAACAAAGTGACAAGACGTCTATACCAAGGCAGTTAAAATCACCCTGTACTACTTAATCACCAACAGCTTCCTCGGCTGCTTTACGGATTGCCGCCTGATCATTTGACCAGTTCCAGCAGTCTTCGTAGCCATAGTCGTTACACTGACTGATCATGTCTGCTACTATCTTGTCATACTCTTCATCCGACTTTGCATAGATAGCCTTCCAGGAGTTATCTACAAGACACTTGGTAACCTGTGCCCAGGTAGTCTTCAGCTCATCATCCTGCTCTGCCAGTACAAATGCAGAACCAGGGGATACTACATAGTTTCCAGCAGCCATATATTCATTAATTGATGTTGCGCCGGTGTACTCTCTCCAGTCAGCATCTATATCGCATACAGGTTCAGCCTGATTGGACTTCCACTGTTCATCATTATAGGTCTCACCATTTGAGTCAGGATTGGAAGCATCGATAGTCCATGTAGTACAGTTAATCTGAAGCTCTCCATCATGGAAGGTTGAACCTGAGTAGTCTCCCTCCATAGGAGTATTCTTATCATTATTTACCTTCTTACCATATTCAGTAAAGTAGGTATTTCCATCCTCATCATAGTCCCATGTAAGTCCCTGCGGACCGTATTCCATCGTCATACGTCCTTCAGGTGTGCAAAGATAATTGATGATTTCCATACAGAGATCAGGATACTCTGTATTAGAACCGATTGCCCAGTAGTTATTTCCACCAAGTACATTAAGACCATAAACTATAGGTGATGCATCATTTGGCTTCATGGACTTCATCATCTTATTCTGTGCAACATGCTCATCAGTGTTGTAGATCATATATCCTGAATAATTGAAGATAGAGAAAAATGTACCACCCTTCTTTGTTTTCTCAGTAGCTGTATCATATGTATTAGTCATTGAGTCAGGATCCAGCAGATCATTCTTGTAGAGGTTGTGGAAGAAGGAAAGCATTTCAAGATATGGAGACTGCTCTGACGGATCATTTGGATTTCCAAGTGCTCCATAAAAATGTCCATCAGTTGGATTATAGAGTCCAAGTCCGAATTCATCATATCCATAATATGCTGTAGCCATTGACTTTACGTACATTACCATATTTCCATCCCAGTCAGGCCAGAGGGAAACTGCATAGGTAGGCTTTCCTGATTCATCTGTAGGACACAGCTCCTTCATATCCTTCAGCATTTCCACATAATCATCCAGATTATTAACTACAGGATAACCCAGCTCCTTATAGAGATCCCATCTCAGATCCCAGGTATAGAAGAAACTCTGGATATCTTCACTATTAGTTGCCACTTCATAGCCAAGTCCATATATCTTACCATCCTCTGACATGCCGCGATTCTTCTCAAGCGCATGTGACATATTCTCCTTGATGTATGGACCATACTCATCAAGTATCTGATCCTCTTCCCAGTCAAAAAGTGCACCGGCATTCACAGCCTTCATATAATCCTGCTCTGATCCAAATACGATGATGTCACCAAGATTTCCAGACTCAAGTCTTGTGTCCATAACACCATCACTATTCGGAACTATATTCAGCTTAACATTGAACTTATCCAGAAGGATATCTGCTGACCATCCGATCTGCTCTCCGGAATAGTTAGCTCTCTGACTGAATACTGTAAGTGTTATAGGATCTCCACCCTTAGAAGCACTGCCTCCACCGGAACCACAGCCGGCAAGAGAACCAAGAGCTACTGCTGAAACAGATATAAGAGCAGCAGCCTTTTTTAAAGCTTTTCTTACTTTCCCTCTTTTCATTATTATGTAAACCTCCTCATATTCTTTTACGAAAACATTTCTTTTTCAGAAACACTGTCCGATATTTCAATGTTGGCAGGATACTTAACCCTTAACCGCTCCAAGCATGATACCTTCCTCGAAGTATCTCTGCATAAATGGATATACCATCAGGATCGGAATGATAGATACCATCGATATAGTGTACTTAATGATCATTCCATTATTAGCATAGTCCAGTGCCATTCCACCACCACCGGCAGAGTTCATCATCTGACCTATATTAGATGTACTGTTCAGATAGATATAGAGTCTATGCTGAAGAGTATAGAGATCAGGTGCATTTGGCATGAGTATCAGAGAATCCTGGAAGGAATTCCAGTTTCCTACCGCGCCAAATATAGCTATAGTTGCAAGTATCGGCTTCGACAGCGGCCATACTATCTTTCTGAACACCGTAATATAAGAAGCCCCATCTATAAATGCACTCTCCTCAAGCTCCTTCGGTATAGATTCGATATAGGTCTTAACCAGTATAATGTTATACGGTGCAACGATACCGGGAATGATATATGCTGCAAATCTATTGGTAAGTCCCAGCATGCTCATATTTAAGTACCACGGTATCAGACCTGCGTTGAAATACATTGTTATCACCAGAAAACGGTACCAGAACTTACGATGCCACATCTCATCCTTTGTCATGAGATATCCTACAAATGCTGATGCAGCAACCATAAGCGCTGTTCCGATTATGGTTCTGAGTACTGATACTATAAGCGAAGTACCCAGATCATTTACATTTTTAAGCGCAAGATAGTTATTCAGATTTATTCCCTTTGGAACAAAGTTTACCATTCCCTTTGTTACGAGATCTGCATCTGATATTGTATTAATGAACAGATAGTAAAATGGGAACAGACACGCCAGTGTAAATATAATAAAAAACAGATAATCAACTATATAGAAAATGATATCTCCAACGCTGTATTTATGCTTTGCACTTTTGGCATTTATCTCTATCTTTTCACCGGATGGTGTTTCAGCTATGATTATATTCTTCTTTGCCATACTCCACCTCCTATACAATGCTCTCATGGCGAACCAGCTTGGAAACTGAGTTGGCCATAAAAAGAAGCGCTACACTGACTATTGATTTTGCCATACCGATAACGGTGGAAAGTGGAATACTTCCTCCGGCAAAACCAAGGTTATATACATACAGATCAAGTACTTCCATTGCTGATGCATTGTTGGCATTGGAGAATACCAGATACTGATCAAGTCCATTACTTAGCATACCTGCAACCGACATCAGGAGCATAACCATGTAAGTAGGAATAAGTCCCGGTATGGTCACATGCCATATACGCTGAAATCTTCCGGCACCATCTACTGTTGCCGCCTCATAGAGCTGCTTATCTATACCGGATATGCCTGCAATATAAATGATTGCCGACCAGCCGACGCCTTTCCATATACCCCAGGCAAGCATTTTTAACCATACATGACTGCTGCTCATGAGATAGTTTGTATTAGATGGTGTTCCAAGATTTGTAAGTAATGTATTAACAAAACCATCTGTTGAGAATATAGCCAATGCAACTGTATATACAAGTATCCAGCTTATGAAGTTCGGTATAGTTGTAAATGTCTGGACAAATCTTTTAAATCTCTTACTCTCAATCTCTGAAAGTAATACTGCAAATGCAAGAGGTATCCAACTTGTTGCTATTCCCAGACCGCTCATTGCAAGTGTATTTCTAAGAACTCTGATTATATCTCTTTTGGTAGCCGCATTCTGGAACAGATAAGTAAACCATTTGAAGCCTACAAACTTGTCCATGGTCAGTTCATCGCCGGCCTTATAATCAAAGAAACCATATCTCCATCCCCAAAGCGGCAGATAGCAGAACACAAACGCCAGAAGTGCAAAGGGAAGAAACATCAGGAAAAGCTTATACTTTGATTCCATCTCATAAGGAATGATGTTCTTTCCCTCGTCCCAGTCACCACCATCAGACTGCTTAGACGATTCAGCCCCTTCAGCTATACTCTTCTCCATCTTTTTAGGTACTCTCTTAAGGCTTACCTTCGGAACTATGATAAGTGCCACTATGGTCGCCACAAGCGCCGCCGCACCCAGTACCATAAATATGATCAGTCCATTCGGAAATATCGGTTCCACCTTCTCTATTCTCGCCGCATTATTCATAAGTGAGTATGAATAAATCATTCCTCCAAGCCCACATATCAGAACTACTGCACCCGGAATAGAAAAAACAAATGAGAGACATTTGCATTTAATATTTCCAAGAGATATGCAGGAACCGGCTGCTACTGCAACTATTCCCAGAACTGCTGCGATTGAAGAGATATAAAGTATGATAAATGCACTCTCTTCTATCCAGCCCGATCTGAAACCTCTTCCTACACCAGAGATAAGACTTGAATAGGAAACTGCCGAGGTAAAAAGCGACAGGTTTCTGCTTATCATCCCACTCACACGTGCTGGATTCATTCCCGGAAGAAACATGAAGAAAAACATGATGAGAGCTATAACTCTCTCTGCCCCAAAGAATAACCATGCCTGTTCCTTCTCTACCTTTTCTTTCTTCTTTACAGGGATATCCGGAGTCTGTTCTACGGTTTTTTTCTGAGTATCACTCATTTTACCGTTCTCCTTCCAATTTTATATTTCAAGTCATACAAATATGACCATCCCGGCTTTCTCAGCCCATTTATTCAGATTAGTCTATTGACCATCCTGACTTTTCCAGCCTATTTATTCAGATTAGCCTATTGACCATTCTGGCTTTTTTCTTCCCATTTATTTAGAAAGGAAGCTATCTCTATTCTGAGACGGCTTCCTTTCCATATTAAATAGTTTTGTAACCCCAACTGCTAAAAACTATTCATTACCTTTTTTCTTCTTGCTTACAACAACACCGGCACCGATTCCACATACTGCAAGTATTCCTACTACGATACCAACGATAGCTCCTGTACCAAGACCGCCTTTTTCCTCTGACTTAACTTCCGAATCCGCTGCTGCTTCTGTAGCATCTGCGGCTGCTGCAGTTGTTTCTTCCTCAGTTACTGCTGCATTTGTATTGTCATAATCAAAACCGGAAACTGTAAATGTGATCTTGATGTCTGTAACAGGAACAGGATAGTATCCAATAGTTGCAACATCCTCATTCCAGATATTCTGAATAAGCATTACAAGATAATCTGTTGAATCAGGGCTTATTACAGGGTTGATTGAAACTGAGCTTCCATTTACGCTGAGCTGCATATCTGATATGGTGATATCACCTGTGTTAGGAATATCTGTATCTACAAATATCAGGTTCATATATTCCTGATCCTTGAACTCATCTTCAGGGAACTCCATACCTGTGATAGATACTTCATAGGTACCATTTCCTTCGATAACCGCATCACTGATCGTTCCGGGAAGTTCTACAGCTTCTCCATCTGCTGTCCAGCCTGTAACTCTGTCAAAGAATCCAGGGTTATCAGCATCGTCCTTACCATAAGCATCAAACCATGAATTTCTAAATGAAAACTTAGGTGTCTGGATACCGATATATGCATTATAGGTACCATTCTTATCTACTTCTCCGGCTGCAGCTTCAGGATTCTCAGCTATAAGTGAAGCATCGCCATTTGAAGCAACTCCAACCTCAACTTTGTTAAGAGTAATAGTATATTCTATCTTCTTAAAGCCTGTTGGCTCGCTTATATACTGTGTTCCCCACTCATTGAAACCACCCGGAAGTCTGATAGCCTGTGTTTCATCATAATCACCGGTTGCCTCATACCACCATGCATCACCTGCTGACAGATCTATATCAACATCCTGATCATCAATCTTAAGTGATACATCTGCATCAAGATTGATAACATCATTTACAACGATAACAGGTGCTACCCACCAGGTATTTACTACTTCAGATGGGAACTCAAGAGATACTGTAGCCGTCTCGCCAACCTTCATAGTAGCGTTGGTTGCTACGATATCGCCTGCATTTCCTTCATTCTCAGGACTGTTGTTCTGGAAGCCCCAGTCATTTTCCTCATCCTTATCACCACCGAAGCCTACGAATACTTCTACATCACCTGTGTAATCTTCTGATTCATAGGACTTCTCTTCTACTGTAGTAGCTCTGTTAAGTGTGATAGTATATTCAACCTTCTTGAAGCCTGAAGGCTCTTCTATATACTGTGTTCCCCACTCATTGAAACCACCTGCAAGTCTTATAGCATGTTTATCATCATTATCACCTGTTGCCTCATACCACCAGGCATCACCTGCTGATGAATCGATAGCAACATCTTCACCATCAATCTTAAGAGATACTTCTGCATCAAATTCACCGATATTCTCAGCTACAACAACCGGTGCCATCCACCAGGTATTTGTAACCTCTGTCGGGAACTCAAGAGATACTGTAACTGTGTCGCCAACTTTGATAGTTGAGTTGGTAGCAACGATATCGCCTGCATTTCCTGCATTATTAGGATCATTGTACTGATAACCCCAGTCATTTTCCTCTTCCTTATCACCACCAAAGCCGATATATACTTCAGCCTCGCCTGACCAGGAATTACTCTCTGCCTTTGCAGCAACCGGAGGTACAAGACCTATAGCAAGTCCGGCAACAACCAGACCTGAAAGCAGTTTCTTCCACTTACTCTTCATATCATCCTCTCCTCTTACTTCTTTCTACGTGCTTTAATTTACTATGTTCAGACTTTAAATCGCCTGATACCGCCTGCACTGTAATTAGTTTATTCCAGGAAAGGCTTTTATAAAACCTCAAAGATTTGTATAAAACTACACTAAATTTTCGTCAGGTCAAATGTCACACAGCTTTGTAAGAGGCATAACTATCTTTATACTTGTTCCCTTACCCTCGGTGCTCGTTACTTTCACGCCATATTCTTCTCCAAATCTGAGTCTGATACGCTGATTTACATTGCTTACTCCGATGTGAGTTCTGTCCAGTTCCTCCACATCATTCATATTATTAAGAAGCTCCTCCAGTTCCTCCTCACTCATTCCTGCTCCATCATCTTCGATTATAAGGATGAGCTTTCCGTTCTCCTCATTCATATCGGCTGAGACTTTAATATTTCCACTTTCCATGGCTTCCATACCGTGAGCATAGGCATTTTCCACAAAGGGCTGTATCACAAGAGGGAGTACCATGTACTGTTCAGCCTTTTCCTTATCATATTCTATAGATGCATGTATTCTGTCGCCAAATCGGTAATCCTGAATCCTGATATACCTTTCCACCTTATCCATTTCCCAGGCAAGCGTCCTCAGTTCTCCGCCTGCCTCCAGACTGCTCCTCAGAAGCTGGGTAAGGTCAACTGCTATCTCCTCTATCTCATGCTGCCTGTTGATGGATGCCAGCATCCTTATATTCTCCAGAGTGTTATACAGAAAATGCGGATTGATCTGGGCTGCCAGCATCTTGAATTCCACATCTCTTTGTCTGGAGTAAAGCTGTTCACGCATGACCTTGTCATTTGCCGCCTGCTCATCCATTTCTCTCATATCAGCAACCATTTTATTGAGGTCGTTATAGAGTTCCCAGATTTCGTCTCTCGCTTCTCCTATCTCGGCTTCAGCGTTCTTATAGTCCTTTCTTGTCACATTTCCCATAGCCTTATTAAGAGCCAGGATTCTCTTGGAATACCATCCATTGAAAACAGTTATTGCAATCGCTATCACTATCATCGCACCCAGAAATGGCAGCAGAAGACGTATCGCATCATTTCTGGTATCCATTCTGAGTCCTACATCTGAGGTCATAAGAATAATACTGTAATAGTCCTTGGAATAACGGCTATTAATGTTTACCTTGGAAGTAAGGTAAACATCTGACTCATAGGTCAGATTTCCGGTATATTCATCTTCACCTGTATTTGAAAGAATATACTCCAGTTGTTCCTCATTCAGCTTGAAATTGGAATAGATGAGCGTATCCTTATACAACATCAGTCCCAGAGAATCCTGAGAATTGATATACTCCTCGCAGATTTCCGGCGACAGAACTATACTGATTACACCAACCCGGTTTCCATGCTGATCAAGGAGGATCCTCGCAAGTCTCGGACTCTTCTGCCCTATCTGAACATTTGTCTGGTAGGACCATCTCGGTATGCTGCTAAGCTCGGTCGCATCTTTGTACCACTGTTTTTCCATAATAGTGGGAGTTATCTGTTTATAATGTCTGTTATCGATTCTTATTCCATCACTGTTATCCTTGGATTCCACGATATCTTCATCCAGATAAACACTGACACTGCTTATCACAGGATAGTAGGAATGAAGATACTCAGATAAGATATCAAACTCGTTATAGCCGCATTTCAGATCCTCTTCATCTGAGAACCTTCTGAAACCAAGCTCTCCCGACTCCGTATCCATATAGAAACGTGAAGAAACTGCCGCCGCATCCTCCATGGCACTCTCAACGACTCCGACCTCTGTTTCCAGCCGGATATTCTGATTAGACATCTGGGTATCCCACAAGGAGTTACTGATCTGATTGAACATAAAAATGTACACTAAAAGAAGCGGCAGAAAGCATCCCAGTACATATACCAGGATCATCCGCTGCTTCATCTTAAGGTTTATGTTTAGCTCACGTAGTTTACCCACAACTGTCCCCAAATACTTTTAATGTTTTCCTATGCTAAGCTCCTCAGATGCTACAGATCTGTACTTCATATCTGCGCTTCAAATCTATGCATCTGGCTTTCTTAACTATACTGTTCCAACTACCTGCTATTTTACTTTGTTTTAATCTTTATAACAACCGGCATATCACTTTTTACTGTTTTTGTTGCAAATTCCAGTCCCTTCGTCGTAACCTTGTAGTCGATTTTCTCATCAAAACCAAGTATCTTCACATCTTCTATGATACCATGAAATTCAGGTATATTCTGATCCGGAGATAATCTGAGAGACTCTATACATACATTTCCGTCCTCAGGATAATTCATGGCATGAGCGTAGATACACCCGTGACCGGCGGTAAATCTGAAGTCCTTCGGTCCGTAGTTCTTCGGCTTGCCATCACTAAACTGTCCCTCTACATCCTGTGCCGGACCTTCCTTGCATTTACGCCACACCTTAGCATCATAGATAGCTTCACCATTTACCCTTAGCCATCTGCCAATATCACGCAGAATCTCCTGATCCTTTTCAGGAATGGTGCCATCTGCCTTCGGTCCAACATTCAGCAGAAGATTACCATTTTTGCTCACAACATCTATCAGAAGCTCTACTATCATTCTTGCATTTTTATAATCCAGACTGTCGGTATAGCACCAGGAGTTGTGGGCAATAGCTGTATCCGTCTGCCAGGGAAATGCCTTGATATCTGCAAATGCGCCTCGTTCTATCTCCACTATTCCTGTGCCAAACGCCATGCCGTCATGCTTATAACATATAGCAACCGGCTTTCCCCATTTTACTCCCTGATTATAGTAATACGCAGCCAGCTTCTTCATATTTTCTTTAAATGCATCATGCTGCAGCCACCAGTCAAAATACAAAAAAGACGGCTGATAATTATCAATTATTTCCACCACTCTGATAAGCCAGTCATCCAGATATTCCTGTGTAGGATAAGGCGTGCTGTAAAGATCCTGATTATCCGGCTCCGGCTGTGCAGGCCAGTAGAAATCCCCTCTTTCCATCGGTTCCTTTATATCACTTTTTATCTCTCTGCCGTGTCCCATGAACCACCAGTGTTCTGCTCTATGGTTTGAAGTGGCAAATCTTAGTCCGCCCTTTTCGGCAGCCGCCTTCAGTTCTCCAAGTATATCCCTCTTCGGTCCCATTTCATAAGCATTCCAGTGACTCAGACTGCTCTTATACATCTGGAAACCGTCATGATGCTCTGACACCGGAACTATATACCTTGCCCCCGCTTCCTTAAAGAGCTCCACCCAGCTATCCGCATCGAACTTCTCTGCCTTAAAGAGAGGGATAAAATCTTTATAGCCAAATACATCCTGAGTTCCGTGTCTCTCAATATGATCCTTAAATGCATCCATATCTGACTTATACATATTTCTGGAATACCATTCATTGAATCTTGCCGCCACAGAATACAGCCCCCAGTGCATGAAGATTCCGAACTTTGCCCTTTTGAACCAGGAAGGCACTTCAAAGTCTGATAGACTGTCCCAGTCTGCTCTGTAAGGTCCTTCCTGGATGCCTTTCTCTATATGTTCCAGATATGGTTTCATGTCATATTTATATCCCATATTATTTCCTCATTTTCATTTCTCTCGTCATGGATTACCGAAGCTCCATACATTATTTCAAACTTTAATACTATTCAGAAGCATTTTACTGCTCATCAGTTTTATCATTTGACAGTGTTTTTATCGCTCAACAAAGTCTTTATATTTCAACTGATTTGCTACATAATTTCTACTTAGTACATCAATTCTTAAGTAACTATACCAAATACTTGCCCGCTTAACCTGATAACACAGTTCCTAAAGCCTCACTGTAGCCCGCTGCGCCTACATTTTGAAACTGCATTCTCTGACAAGCATTCTCAACATTAGTCCGGTTATCTCACGACCAATGTACTAATTTTTTGAATTTGCATCATTTGGTGATATTCCCTCTTCTCCGGGAGTATAGTCAAATGTTATCTCCAGTGTCTCTATGCTTCCAAGATCACTCTGGTCAAATATACTAGGTTTACATCCATTTAGTCCGCCAGCCGCTGTTCTTGCGTCATCAGGAACCTTGCTTACCCATTCATTATAAAGATTGGTTCTGGTACAAAGTCCGTCATCTGATGACGTATAGTTCCTTCCATGCAGCTTGTACTCTTCGCCATTAATGAGCACCTGCTTAATGGTAATGATATAACCCGGGAACAGTTCTTCTCCATTTGCTATTCCTATAGCGGAAAATGCAGTACTCACCGATGCTCCGGCATCTGTACCTGTAAAATCAAGTCCAACCGTATAGGTGCCTTCTCCATTTATCTCCACATCTGTAGCTTCAATTCCTGCTGTACTGCTGTCCGGATCGTAGGTATCTCCTACACTATAAACTATATTCCAATCCTGCGAATCCCACATGATCCAGGCAACTGCCTTTCCGTCTCCTGCCAGCTTATCTTCAGTCTGGAAGGTTTCAGGTGCTGCAGCGATACCATCTGCCATTACTTTATCCGCTTCAGCGATTATCTCATCCGCAGATTTAGCTGCTTCATTTTCATAAGATTTTTCTTCTAAAAATGTCTTAATCTCATCGCTATACCAGGAGCCGTCTGCTTTCTTCAGAATATCACCTGTATTCCAGAGCAAAGGAACATATCCGTACTTATCACAATTTGCGAAGAAATTTTTATACCACAGCAGGGTATTCGGCTTTGCTTCTCCACTTGAGGTAGGAAGAACTCCGCACTCTCCTATTATTATGCCGTAGTCCTTTCCATATTTATCATAAAGCCCCGAAAGAAGCGTATTCATTTCTTCATAATTCTTCTTAGTACCCCAGGTACTGGCTCCGGTACTTCCACAATAACTCCATGGCGTATAGTAATGCACCGAAAGAAAGAGCTTATCCGTAGCTGTATCATCAGGCATATGCCATCTTGCATCAAGCGTCTGAGTGATATCTGTTCCATAACCGGGAATAAGCAGAAATCTGTCAGCATTATTACCACCGGACTTTCTTACTGTATCAACAAAGGTCTGATTGATCTCATTTGCCTTACTGTAGCATTCATCCTTTGAGAGAGCTGCGCCGTCAGGATTGAAGGTGGCATCTATATCATTGAGCCTGTCGCCTATCTCCTCATTGCCTCCTTCAAATACCAGCCTGTAGTCATAATCTTTAAAATAGTCTGATATCTGCTCCCACATAGATACATACTGTGTCATGGCTGCTTCACGCCTGGTAACATCAGTGGCACCAAACAGTCCCCACCAGCCACTGTCCCAATGATCATTTATCACAACATAAAGATCTGCCGCATAGGCATAGTCAACTATCTCCTTTACTCGTTCCAGATATTCCGGTCTGATAGTATAGTCACCATTCGTGAAGTCCATGGCATTGTGCCAGGCAACAGGAATACGGACTGTATCCAGCCCGGAGGCCTTCATGTCTTCCAGATGCTTCTGGGTAGTTACGGGCTGTCCCCAGAGAGTTTCAAAGTAAGCTATATCATTATTGATGTAGTCACCGGGTCTGGTGCTGTCGCAGGCTTCCATAGTATTTCCAAGATTGATACCATTTCCCATTATAACAGCATACTCCTTAGAGGATAAAGCAGCCATATCACTGCTATCTGTCGCCCCTTTACTATCAGCAGATTTTTCACCTGTGTTTTCTTCTGCTGCTTCTTTTGTTTTTTCTGCAGTATTGTCTCCTATTGCTTCAGTTACATTATCGGCTGCAGCTTCACTTAAATTCTCTGCTACATCTTCACCTGCATTGTTTGTTGAAGATTCACTTGCATTTTCTGCTGCGTTATCACTTACATTCTCTGTAATATCTTCACCTGCACTGTTTCCCTCAGATGCCCCGCAGCCTGTAACACAGGACAGCATCAGCCCTGTCGCAAGCACTGTACTTATCATAACTTTTATAAACTTAGCTCTTTTCACCAGATTACCTCCAAACCAAATGATGATCTTACCGGCTATAAACCCTGGTACACCAATATATTCTTTATGATGTACCTATTTTAAGTTTCACTCAATTCACTTTTCAAATCTACACATAAATTTGCATATAAATCACCGGCAATTCTAAAACTAACGCTAGGGCTTTCAATCATCAGGTTAACAGACTACACGATATGGTTTTTGTAATACGCCATTTCATAATTCATTCATTTATGCTATAACTATGGTGCAGTCAGATACCGCATCAAAACTACGGGCGTGACTTGTCTTTTAGCTTGTACGCCAAAAAGGTGGAGTATTTGACCTTCGTGGCAGTTACCATATACGGATGCATGCATTCGAGGAGGTCTTGACTGATGGAGTCTATCTCGTTACCATTTACGGATGCATGGATTCGAGCATGGCTCATCGCTCACGAAATAAAAGCATCAAAATTTTAGATCAGAATGGAGAATAATAAATGACAGATTATATAATCAAGGGAATGGCAGCAGGAAATGAGATCAGGTTCGTAGCAGGCTACACCAGAGATCTTGTAAATGAAGCAATGGTAATTCATAATACCAGCCCTGTATGCTCTGCCGCTCTGGGACGGCTTCTGACCGGCGGTGCGCTGATGGGAGCTATGTGTAAGGAGGAATCAGAAGTTTTTACCCTCAGAATAAATGGTGACGGACCTATCAGATCCATGACAGTAACTGCAGATGCCATGTCAAATGTAAAAGGAATCATCGGCAATCCTGCAGTGGATAATACCGAGCTTCCTCCAAGAGCTGATAATCATTTAAATGTAGGCGCTGCCGTAGGCCGTGGAACCCTGACTGTAATCCGGGATGATGGAATAGGCGAACCATATATAGGACAAACCTCCCTCGTTACCGGAGAAATCGGTGATGACCTGACTTATTACTTTGCGGAGAGCGATCAGATACCAACCTCGGTTGGACTTGGTGTTCTGGTAGGCAGAGATGTAAGCATAAAGCATGCTGGCGGATTTATCATCCAGCTACTGCCTTTTGCTTCAGAAGAAACCATTTCCATACTTGAGGACAGATTAAAGGAGGTCAAATCTGTTACTGATTTCTTCGTAAAGGGAATGACACCGGAGGATATGATGAGAAGCCTTCTGGGAGAAGAGGTTTTCGGAACTGATATTGATATCGAGGAAACCAGACCAACACAGTATTTCTGTAACTGCAGCCGTGAAAGAGTTACCTCTGCACTTATCAGTATCGGCCGCAAGGAGCTTAAATCAATGATAGATGATGGAAAGCCGGTTAATCTGCACTGCGATTTCTGCAACAAGGACTATGAGTTTACGATTCCGGAGATTAAATATCTCTATGAAAATGCATAGAGGTGACAAGGGGACAGGCACCTTG
>DGRT01000059.1 GCA_002391105.1 Lachnospiraceae bacterium UBA4381
TCCCATATTTTCTTATAGACTTCCAGCTCCTGATCACTGTACTCGTTCACCTGAAGCTTTAACAACCTTATGCTTCGCAGTCTGATAAGAAGTATAACCAGCGATAATGCCATGAATAAAACATATGCTATACATATTTTCCTAAAATGTTTCATGTCAGCTCCAGTATATATCCCGTTCCCCATACAGTTTTAATAAACTCCGGTTCATTTGGATTATCTTCTATCTTCTCACGCAGTTTCCTGATATGCACATTCAACGTACCATCTGAATAAAATGAATCTCCCCATACCTCGTCAAACAGTTTTTCTTTAGTCACTATGGTATTTCTATGTTCATAGAGACAACTGAGCAGGGCGAACTCCTTTGCCTTTAACGGAATCCTTTTTCCCCTGAGTATAGCAGACATAGTGGTAACATCCAGAGCTAAAACAGCAGAACCTGAATCGCCATCCGGTATATCCGGACTCCTGTCTGTGAAACTGTCTGATGTGGATTTTTTCAGTTCTGCAAGCTGCTCCACACGTTTAAGATTAACCTTTACCTTGGCGAGCAGCACTGACAGGCTATAAGGTTTTTTTACATAATCATCTCCGCCTATACTAAGGGCTATCAGTACATCGTCATCGCTCTGTCTGGCACTTATAAAAATAATCGGAAGCTGATATTCCTCCCTGACCTTTTTGCAGACTTCAAATCCGGAACCGTCTCCCAGATTTATATCAAGAAGTATCATGTCCGTATCATTTCTATCCAGAAAATCATAGCAAGACGCAGCACTATCTACGTACTGCGTCTTTACATCAAACATTTCAAAATATTCTGCTGTCATCTTAGCGAGTTCCACCTCGTCATCCACTATCAAACAGTTGTAGTGCACTTCCCCAACCTCCAGAATAATTGATTACCTTATGAGCAGTTATCCCTTCGCTCGACTTTCCTTTTATTCCGATAAGTTACAGTATAACAAATCCACCTGCTATCTGCCATATATTTTCAACTACTCCTCAGTTATCATTTCAACTGGTACCAGCTTCCTTACCTTTCTTCCGGCAAGGACTGAGGTTACAAGCGCCACCAGGGTTATTCCCACTGCAACCGCCAGTATAGGTAGAACCGACTGGTTAAACTCTACTTTTCGGATACCCATATAGGAGAATGCTCCCATGACAGCGGCTTTGCCTGCCTGACCTGACAGAGCTATTCCTAATACACATCCGACTATAACAGACGGAATGTTAGTCATAGCTATCTGAGAAAGAAGATCACCTGAACTCATTCCGACAGCCTTGCTGATTCCCATATCTCTCCACTCTCTTGTAATCTTAGCCCTGATAACCAGCGACTCAACAAACACAATTATAAGAACTGTAATGACTACGAAAAGGATACTTGCACCTGTCATGGCAGATGTTACCGGTCCTACAGTAGAATCTATAACTTTTGTCATATCCTGATAGCCGAACCGGATATCATGCTCTTTGGCATAGGCTTCAACATTTTTCTTTAATTCACTGAAAGAAACTCCATCCTTTGCTGTTATATAGTAGTCCGAATAGCTTGTGTCAATCCCAAGTCTTTTTGCCCCCTCTATGGTTATAGAAATATTTTTACCGGCACTCATGAGCCTCTGATTAAATCCTGTAATGATAAAATCTTCGCTTTTTTCTCCTACCTTAATAGTCACAACATCACCAATCTTTGCTCCCACTTCATCAGCTACTGCACTGGTGATCATCACCTCATTAGCTTTCTCGGCATAGCGTCCTTCCACAACTACAAGCTTCTTCGAATATTTTTCATCATCATGAGCAGTTGTAAAGTATTTACCACTGACACCCTTATATTCCAGCACAGGCTCCAGTACTATCTCTGTAAGTACATTTTCCACCCCGTCAACCTTCCTCAGATCCTCCGCATATCCAGACTCGCCACTCACTTCAAGATCTCCAACATCCAGGCCCATAACCTTAATTGTGCCCTCAGGATTTACACTAAAATTCTCAACCAGACCAAAGCCTGTAATACATGTCATTACCAAGAATGCTATAATCACTGCAAGCGCTATATTCTTTCCGGGATTTCCAAATGTATCCTTAAGGGATAATACTATAGGTATCGGAAGTCCGGTTTTTTCAAATGAGAAGAAGTTTTTCTTAAAACTATGTGTATTAATTCCACCTCTGAGCGCGTCCAGCACAGTTATCTTCTTATACTTACGGCTTAACATTCTGACTGTTATAAAGTTAACCATTAAAAGTGATAAACCTACGGCAAATGCTACGACAACATTTACATTCTGTTTAAATGTAAGTCCAAGCATCGGACTGAATAATACATAGAAATTTGATCCTGCTACTATACCTATTAAAATACCTGCTATTATGCCTATCAGCGATATAAGCATTATCTGGAAGGTCAGAGCACCCCTCAGTTCTTTAACCGTATATCCACTTGCTTCAAGGATTCCGGTATTTTTTATATTTCTTTGGATGAAATTACTTATGCTAAATGATATAACAATTAATGAAATAGTCAGAAGTATGATTGCGAAAACAAGTATGATTGAAGTAACGATACTTGGAAGCATTCCATTTCCCCATCCGATAAGATCCCAGTTAGCATTATTATAAATCTTATACATTTCAGAAGATCCGGTCTTCTCCTCTTTATTTATCAGCTTTTCGAAGCTTTCAATTATATTCATTTCTATCTCATCCATATCAGCATTTTCCAGCTTTTCATCACTGAGAATACCTTTAAATAGAATATTCTTATAAACCGGTGACGGGATAGTTCCTGTATCCTCTCCTGCCAGAGCTTTATATGTATCCTCATTTACGTAGATGTAGTAGATTCCAAGGGAAAGCGTTGAACAAAACCACGGATTTTCCGAATAACCTGCGACCTTCAGTTCACGTATCTTATCACCCAGCTCTAGCTGCAGGGTATCACCAACATCAAACGATCCCTTCAAATGAAATGGCAGCAGAACCTCGTTTTTTTTCAAATCCATATCTTCCGGAAAAACATCCAGTATTCTGGGATTGGCTGATGAGCTCTCAACCATGAATTCATAGGTTTGATAATCCTTATCTTTTTTATTTTTGTATCTGGCATCAAAGCTAAGCACTTCTGTTTCTTCATAATCTGTTATGCCATTATCTTCAAATGCCTTTCTAAGACTGCGAAGACTGGCATCATTATCGAATACAGCAGCTATAAAATGCGGTCCATTTACTTCATCAAACCGGTTCTGATAAGCCGCGCTGATTCCCGAAAGAATAGATACCGATATAAAAAGCATCAGGGTAACTATAGTGGTTATGATGCAAAAGATAATCATATCTCCCTTCTGCTTCTTTATATTATTTTTTGCTATTACGAATAATTTATACATTTTGCCTCCTTACAGCCTGTGGCTGTCGATCTCCTCCGGTTACTTAATCTGCTTTCCGGACCTTGATATCTACCATCCCTGTTCACTAAGGAAATTCTTCAGTTTTCTATGTCTTTCCAATGCCACTTCACGGTTTGGATTCGCCTCATCCTTATAATCGCCCATATATGGTCCCAGATCACACTCATCCGAGATAATACCGTCAGCCAGATATATAATCCTGTTGCCCCGCTCCGCTGCTTTTACTGTATGTGTAACCATCACTA
>DGRT01000044.1 GCA_002391105.1 Lachnospiraceae bacterium UBA4381
CTGACTGATGCGGATTATGACATGATGAGTGCTGTAGTTCCGGAGCATAGGAGAATTGCATTTGATACAAAGGATGGTGTGATAACCAGTGACGAAGAAGCAGGTGAGCTTACTCATGAATTCGAACAAAAGTTTGAGGCTATATCAGGGAAAGACATATTTTTATGGAATGATCAGTATTATACTGAGAAGCTTGCATCAACATCAACTGCAGAAATCCTTATGGGTATTTTGGCATTTGTGTCCATCGTTACCGTTATATCCTGTCTCTTTATGATAAGACATAAGATTACAAATGATATCGACGATCAGATGGAATCCATCGGAGTCCTTGAAGCCCTGGGGTATAGATCGAGAGAAATATCAGGAGCCTACATATACGAGTATCTGCTGCTTACGGTTATAGGTGTACTGGTTGGAGGAATACTTATATTTGTTACAGATCCACTAATGACAAGAGTACTTAAGACATTTATAGGCCATGACTTTGTTGCTTCCGGAAATGCACTTTTCCTCATAATTCCTGCAGTCTTACTTGTAATCTTAACACTCTTTACTTCTCTTATGCATGCCAGGAGAGTTAAGAAATATCCACCGGTTGTTGCTTTCAGAAAAGGAATAAAGACTCATCATTTTGGAAAAAACCTGATTCCGATAGAAAGAACAAAGTCTGACATAAATGGCAGACTTGGACTTAAGGGACTTGTGTCCGGTACAGGACAGAATATCGGAATGTTTGTATGTATCCTGGTTGCATCACTTACCATTACATTTTTTATCTGTCTTTCAGATGTATTTAGAGATAAGGGGGCAGTTTTCCTTAATTTTACCGGCATAGAAAAAGGAATTATGATTGGCTTTGACGAAGAAACTGATACAGGGGCAGTTATGGAGGAAATAAAGGCAAGAGAAGATGTAAGAAAGTGTCTTATCGTTTCTGCAAATAATGGATTTAGTATTAATGGAAATGATAATGATGTATTTCAATGCTTTGCCTATGATGACTTTGGTGAGCTTGAGAATCTTCCTGTCTCAGAAGGTAGATTCCCTGTTCATGATAATGAAATTCTGCTCGGAAGTGGTCTTGTAAAGGCATATAACTTAAGTGTTGGAGATAGTGTACTGGTAAAATACAACAGCATCGAAAAACAGTTTATTATTTGTGGAACTACAAAATTAATTATGAATGAAGGGAAACAGGGTTATATGACATCAGATGGTTTCAGGCAGTTTATGTCTCCTTCAGAATGTATTAGGGAGCTGTTTGTATATGCCGCAGATGGAGTAAGTGAGGAAAAATTAAAAAGTAGGCTTACAGAAGAATATGGAAGTGTAGAAGACACAGTCGGAAAGTCTCTAAGTGAGGGTACGTATGAAGAAAGAATCAAGGCAAAGGCTGATGAACAGATGGCACTTCTTAAGTCGAAGTACGGAGTTAGTAATGTAAGCTATGCAATAAAGGTTGGTGATAAAATCATAACCGGAAACAGTGGAAGCTTTAAACTTAAAGAGATTACAACTATCAAAGAAACTGTAGAATCGGTACTTGGAGGAATAAGTGTTATAACTCAGATATTATCTGTAGTATTATTTATCATTATTTCTGTCATAATTTCTATCATAATGAATTTCCTGATTGACTCGAATATTAAAAGGGAAAGACAGGCGATGGGTACACTGAAAGCGATGGGATATACCTCTAAAGATATAAGAAAGCAGATCATCGTTCGGATTATGCCCGTTGCTATACCGGGTGTGATAGCCGGGGCGACTTTATCAATACTGGTTGTGAATATGTTTATGAATGTGGCATTTTCAACAAACGTTGGATTCAGATTATTCTGGATACCGGTTGCAATAGTGATCATCTCTCTCTATGTGTATGTCACAACCTATATCTCCGCCGGAAAGGTTAAGAAGGTTTCAGCTACGGAGCTGATGACGGAATAATGCTATTAGTATTTTATATGTATGCATTTACAATGTTTTTAAGGTAGTCAGTGCGGTGAAGGATACTCACCTGTTCTGGCGTATAATATAAGTCATAAAGAAAAGCCGCTACATCTTACCAGAGTTGGAGCGGCTTTTCTTATGTTCTCTATAAAGCTTGATTGGTTCTATCACATGTCTGGTGAATGAGATTATAATATATAATCTTGGTAAATATATGAGGTGTCAAGTAAGGCATTATGTGGTAGAATATATGTGACAAGGGGACAGGCACCTTGTCACCACAGACCTATTGGGCTGGCATAAAGATTGCAAGGGCTAGTACACTGATAAATAATTATTGTGATTCTTGTGCATTAATGGTTTGAAAGGAGAAATAAATTATGACAGAAGAAAGTAAAGTATTAACCCCTGAAGAACTAGAAGATGTAGCAGGGGGCTACAGAGAGTATGACAAAGGCGTACTTTATCAAACACGGTTTATATTTGATAAGTATGAGGTTGAAATAATAAAGAATACTCTAAATGTTACTTTGGAAGCTGATAAAGGATATTCAATAAATGAGCTGAAAAAACTTGGGATTGTAAAGTTTGCAAAAAATAAAACAGACGTGGAAAGGGAACTAGCTAATATAGGACTTCACAAATTTTAAATTTGTGACAAGGGGACAGGCACCTTGTCACAACTGTTATAGAAAATGATAACTAGTATATATAAATGCAGTAGAAGGGATGATTGATTATGGAAGATGAAATGAAAGTCTTAAATGAAGACGAACTAGAAGGTGTAGCAGGTGGAGCAGGTGATCAAGGTAATTTGGAAATCTGCTGGAAATATATAAAGTCTCACGGGTATAAAAGAAAAATAAAAGAAATAAATGAAAAAGAAGGTACATACGCAGCTTGTGAATATGTATATCGCATTATTGCTGAAAGTGATTTGGGTATTATATGTCCAAGTTGCTCTGCAATAGTTGAATTCTGTATAGCTTTATAACTGTGACAAGGGGACAGGCACCTTGTCACCAAAGAAAAGCCGATACATCTTGCCATAGTTGTAGCGGCTTTTCTTATGTTCAAAATAAAGTCTTACAAGATTAACAAGTAGCTATATTGCTGATAGCAGAATTGTAATCACTTCATAAGCGCATGCTTACATCCCATGTAGCAGCATCAGAAGTCGGTTGTAGTAATTCAGCTTTGAAGCACTTGCATCCACGTCAGCACTTACTATATAACCCTTGCGAAGTCTGCGGGTGAGTGAGGGGTAGAGTCCGCGTCCTGAACAGTGATTTACCATGCAGCCAAATGGCTGGGCGGCAAAGACTTTCTCTATACCATGATTTATATATCCAATGGCCTCGGCGCCTATAAGCCAGCCATCACCATTTCTTATATTATAATTTACCAGTCCATGAGCCTCTTTTTTTAAATCCCAGTAAGGCGGAAGAGAGAAATAATCATACTGACGTAGTGCTCTTATCATATCCTTTTGAATGAGTTCAAGTAACTTCATCAGAAGTCTTGCACCCTTTGCTTCAAGGGTGTGTTTTCTGATCATATGCGTATCCATATAGTATATGGCATAATAAGAAAGCGGGTTTACATGTATCTCGGCACCATTTTGTTCGGCAAAATCAACCACATCCCAGTTTCCAAGGTGGCAGTACTTTACATACAGTTCACCAACAAGACCGATGACCTGCTTTTTAATATCGGTTCTTCTGATTCTTGCAAAATCCTTACACATCAGTCTGAAGTTTCTATGCATATAGAGCAGGGATAGATTTTTTCCGGATATAAAATCCCTTGATAGAAGCTTTATCCATTTATTCCAAAGCTTGTTAGCTGCGCCACTTTTTTTCTCATAGGGTCTTGTGGCATGAAGAAGGATCATGAGTATATCACCATAGAATAGACCGAACATGGCACGCCATACCATAGGAAAATCAAACTTCATCATGTTTTCAGGTTCATAATCTCTTACATTAAGGGTTAGAACAGGCACATTGCCATATCCGGCTTCTTTGATTGCTCTTCTAAGAGCACCGGTATAGTTGGCACCTCTGCATGCATCTCCGGCAGTCGGCATTAGCAGTTTTACTTTACGCACATCATATTTTCCGCTGTTCATTGCTTTGATCATTTGACCAACTATCTGAGATAGGGGATAACACATATCATGGTTAGTGTATTTAAGTCCTATATCAGTAATCCCGTCCTCATCATCCATGATAACAGGATGATAATCCTTTGAATAAAAAGCATATTTAATTAGCGGGAAATGCATATCCAGCATAGCCGGGACAAAAAGGATGCTGTCAGCGTAATCTGTATTTTCGTGTAGTTTTCTTAATCTCATAAAAATGCCTTTGCTTTATCTGTTTAAATAATAACCCATTATAGTGCACCATATTTTATCGAATATGGTTCTTCGGGGAGAGATATCTTATGTAGAATATCCTCCATCTATAAAATAACTGAAAAGTATAATAACTATAACATTATAATATTGTTTTGACAAAAGGTGTTTTATTTAGATGGTCTCACAATAATATCCGCGAGTGTTGTTAAGAAATTGATAAGAATTTAATAAAACTCTGATAAAGAAGAATATAGGACATTCATCTATACTATTAAATATAAAATCAGTTTTGAGCATAAGAGAGACTGATACTTAAATGAAAATGATAATCATAATTGTAAAAGAGGAAATGTCATGAATAAGAAGATGAGTAGTATCAGATGTATGATTGGTTTGTGTGCAGCATCCATGCTTGGGCTGTCAACCATAGGCGGAGGGCAGATAGGAAATGGCGGAGTGGTTCTGGCTAAGGAAAACAAGTATAGAGATGAAGCCCCTGCAGACATTGAAAAGCCCGATGACACAGATGGAATCTACTGTGTTGGTTCCGTCAGCAAGGTATATGTGACGACTGCCGTGATGCAGCTTGTTGATCAGGGAAAGGTTGACCTTGATACACCGGTTACGGAGTATATAGATGACTTTACAATGGCAGACGAAAGATATAAGGATATCACAGTCAGGATGCTTATGAATCATACCTCCGGGTTATCCGGCTCTACTTTGAAGAATATGTTTCTATATGGTGATAATGATTCTGTTGCAACTACAAATGTTCTGGAAAATCTTAAATCACAGAAGCTTAAGGCGGCTCCGGGTGAATATGCCAGCTATTGCAATGATGGCTTTGAACTCCTTGAAGTAATAGTAGAGAGAGCTTCAGGCATGAGTTACACCGACTATGTAGAGAAAAATATAGCTGCAAAGATTGGTGTTAAGAATACCTATACAGCAAATAATGTATTTGAAAATCCACTTCTTGCGGATATTTTTCCTGATGGCCATAACAGATATGAAACTGAATACTGTATGGATTTTGGTTCTGGTGGAATATATGCGACAGCAGCGGACACGTGTGAATTTGGCAGTACCTTTTTCAAGGGGGATGACAGGCTTCTATCTGAAGAAAGCAAGGATGAAATGGCTACTCTTTGGAGCAGTTCATCTGATATTTCAAAAAGTTTGAAATATAATCCGGACTATATGGATCAAAATGGTCTTGGCTGGGATATGGTAGATATTCCTATGTATAAAGAGGCTGGAGTGAAAGCTCTGTGGAAAGGAGGAGACACTCAGGATTATCATGCATCTCTGCTTGTAATGCCGGAAGAGGAAATAAGTGTATGCGTTACTTCTTCAGAGGGAAGCAGCGGATATAATCTGGCTATGTCAGAAGCGCTTGCGAGTATCGCTCTTGAAGAGCAGGGGGTCACAGTAGAAGAAACTACTGCGCCCGAAGTGGAACTTAAAAGTGAAGTTCCTGACTCGTATAAAAAATATGAAGGACTTTATATGATAGGTGGAGCTCCGGCTGATATTACATTTCCGGATATGAAATATGCTCTTGTAAAAACTCTTGGCTCCGGTACCGCTGACACTTACTACATATATACAGATAATGGCTTTGTTAAAGTGACAGGAGATGTAGAAGCAGGTTCGGCAAGAGTTGACTCAGACTTCGAAAGATTTGACTTTGAAGAAGCTGAAGGGAACGTTTATATAACTCAGGAAAATCTTTCAAAACAGAGTGGTCTTATAAGTGAATATCAGAAAACCTATTCCGGTGAAAAGCTGGAGGTAAATCCGGTATCGGAGGATGTACTAAAGGTATGGCAGGAAAGAGACGGTATAAAATGCGCACTCATTTCCGATAAGTATTCTTCAGGAACTTATGAACAGCCATTTTTAGAACTAAAGATGTTTGAAGATAGTGGATATGTAATCTGTACAGGTATAGGAGGGGTGAGTCTGCTTAGAATTGTGGATGATAGTCACCTTGAGGCTTTTGCTGCAATTCCGAGTTCCCGAAACAGAGATGTCTATGATTTATATATTGATGAAAAGGGAGTAGGGCATACAACTGCGAATGTTGATGCAGTAGCGGTATCAGATTTTGAGAGCTTTACAGACGGCGTTAAGGAAGTGAGTCTTACGA
>DGRT01000097.1 GCA_002391105.1 Lachnospiraceae bacterium UBA4381
AATTTTCAAAATAGGGAAAGCTTTCTGGCAAGTCATCCTATAAATGAAAAACACCAAGATAATGATATGAAAGATAGAACTTACTATCGCACGGATCTTGCGATAATGGGCTCTGAAAATCTTCTGAGAGCACTTGTAGAAGAAGATGAGAAATATGTTGTACAAAACTGCGCCTGGAACAAGCTTTATAAAAGAAGCCTTATAGAAGAGGGGGAGAAGCTAAGATTCCCGGAAGGTCATTATGAAGATATAGTTTATACTACAAAGCTTCTTGGAAGAGTAAAAACGGGAGTAGTTATTTGTGATAAGCTGTATAACTATATAATAGACAGAAGCGGTAGTATCATGAATCAAGGAGTTAAGTGGGATATACTGACTCAGCAGATTCCGGCTTATAATAAGCGTAATAAGGTACTTGTAGATGCAGGATATAACGAACTTGCATACATACATCAATATATGGTATATAAGAAACTATTGCTTTTATATACTCAGGTTAGAAGATCAAAGGATTCTGAGAAGAAGGCTAAGCTGGATGCTCTTTATAATGTGATAGTAGGCGTAAAAGATAATTATGATAATATTTACAATTGCAGTATATCTGATCCTCATCAAGAACTGCGGATGAAATTATTTCTAAAAAACGTCATGCTTTATAACGCTTTTATGACAATAAATGATAAATATATAATTCCTGTAAAGATCCGGATAAGAAAACTGATCAAAAGATGACATATCAGTAATCTTGGCTAGCTTTTGGATGCAGGATAAAAGAGGTATAAGATGAATATAAGCAACAAAGAAAAAGATACAGCTACAGAAAATCTAAGTTTGTTCCACAAACTTAGATACATATTTGACAGACGTCAGAAAAAACAATTTGTTCTACTTGGAGTCATGATCCTTATTGGTGGATTGTTTGAAACACTGGGTGTATCTATGATAGTACCAGTTGTTACAGCTATTATAGATCCTGATACACTTCATAAAGTTCTAGCAAAAGCCGGAGCTAAAATTCCATTTATAAATGGGGTATTGAGAACTTTTGGACTTGATTCAGATAAAAAGTTGATAATTTTTTTGCTTTTGTCTTTGATAATAGTTTTTGTAGTCAAGAACATATATCTTCTTATTCTTTCTGCAAGGCAGAACGCCTTTGTTTCATATGGTAGAAATGAGATGATCAGCCGTGTAATGAGGGAATTTCTCAACAGACCATATGAATACTATCTTGGTGCTGATATTCCTACAGTGTTCAGAATTACAGATAGCGATATTCCTAACCTTTTTCACATGATCATGGCGCTTCTTTCTTTGGCAACTGAGCTAGTAGTATCATCTTTTCTTGCTGTTGTACTGATATTTGTTAACTGGCAGATGACAGTGTTTATTGTTGCTATCTTTCTGGTGCTTACTATATTTAATACAAGAATATTAAAACCTCGTATGGAAAGATACGGAGCAGACAATCAGAAAGTTCAGTCAAGAATTGCAAAATGGCGTCTTCAGGCTATCTATGGACTTAAAGATGTTAAAGTCCTTCATAGAGAAGACTTCTTTATAAGAAACTATTATGAAAGTGGACTTGACGGAGCAAGACTTTCAAAGAATTATGCGATCTTTAATTCACTTCCCAGATACCTTATAGAGTCTATCTTTATGGTTGCAGTTCTCGGATTTATTACTATTTATATTATACTAGGCGGGGATGTTACGGTGCTTATCCCTCAGTTGACTGCATTTGGAGTAGCGGCATTCAGGATCATGCCAAGTGCTAACCGTATTAATACTTATATAGCAGAGCTTGCATATGAGCAGCCAAGTCTTAATTTTATATATGATAATCTTACAGAGTCTATGAAGGCTGATAGTGAGATGAGAGCTATAACAGAGAAGATTTCCGGACCTGCTCTCAAGCTTGAAAATGAGATAAGTCTTAAACATATTACCTTCCATTATCCTGATGCGGATAATAACATTTTCTCTGATGCAGATATGCTGATCCCTAAGGGGAAGTCTATCGGTATTATGGGATCATCAGGTGCCGGAAAGTCAACTATTGTTGATATTCTTTTAGGATTATTGCATGCTCAGACAGGTGAGATTCAATGTGATGGCAGGAACATCTTCAGCAATTATGAATCGTGGCTTTCTCAGATAGGCTATATCCCGCAGTCTATCTATCTTATAGATGAGAGCATAAGAGAGAATATTGCCTTTGGTATTGATGCAGATCAGATAGATGAAAACAGGATTTGGGAAGTACTTAAGGAGGCTCAGCTTGATGAGTTTATAAAAACTCTTCCGGAGGGGCTTGATACCAAGATCGGTGACAGAGGTGTAAGATTATCAGGAGGTCAGAGACAGCGTATTGGTATTGCCAGGGCTTTGTATCATAATCCTGAGATACTGGTATTCGATGAAGCTACGTCTGCTCTTGATAATGAGACAGAGGCTGCTGTAATGGAGGCGGTTAACAGTTTCCATGGTAAGAAGACAATGGTTATCATAGCACACAGACTTAATACTATAGAGAAGTGTGATATAATTTATGAAGTTCAGGGTGGGAAGATAGTACAGACTTCATTAGAAGGTCGTCATATAATTCACTGAAAACTTCAAATGGTATGATAGGCAGAGGTAAGCAATTATTTCTGCCTATAATAAATGTATTGTTGAGGATGATCGATGGTTTACGATTGTATACCTTTTTTTAATGAACTTGATATTTTAAAGTTAAGACTAAATATACTTAATCCTTATGTTGACCGTTTTATAATTGAAGAGGCAACAACTACTTTTTCAGGGCAGCCCAAGGAACTGTGTTTTGAGAAAAATAAGGAAATGTTTAAAGAATTCCTTCATAAGATTACGTATATAGTTGTTGATGAAAATCCGGTAGAAGCAACAACTTTTGAACGTGATATGTTTCAGAAAAATCATCTTATAGAAGGCCTTAAAGATGTCACAGATAAAGATATAATAATGCTTAGTGACTGCGATGAGATACCATCTCCTAAAGCGTTAAAATGGGTGTTTGATAATTTTGATCCTAATAAGATATATCATCTGGCTCAGGATAATTTTTATGCATTTTTTAATATGATGGAGGTTTCAGGTACTCTTCTGGCAACAGAAGGAGAGTTTCCTGATATACCTGACAGAAAGCGTAAATGGCTGGGAACTAAGATAACAAGTATAGATCAGATACCCAAGGAAGGTATAGTACGTCTAAGAGATCTAATAGCAACAACAGATCCAAGATCGGTACGAGTAGCGGATGGTGGCTGGCATTTTGGCTATATGGGTGGACATCATGAAACCAATGCTGCCAAGCGTATAGGCGTTAAAGTGAAGGCTGCAGCTCATCAGGAATATAATGATAGAGAGATACTGGCTGAGACTATGGATCAGCTTATACTTGGCAGAGATCTTCTGGGAAGAGAAGCTGAGTTTATAAGAGTTGAGATGGATGACAGATATCCTGAATATCTTCTCAACCACCTAGAAGAATACAGTTTTCTGGTTATGCCAAAGATAACCTGGTTCAAAAAGGCATTGGCTAGATTGGATCTTACCGTTGGACGTTTCTTCCGAAAAGCATATCATCACATTATGAGAAAAATAAAAAGAAGCTGATACATAATAAAGTTATGTATATAAGCCGGTACTTATTACAGGTGCTGACGAAAGGATTGTAAATGCATGTTTTAAATCTGGATGATAAATGGAGAAAAAAGCTTTTCATAGTTGAAGTAATAGCATGTTATCTGACTGTGCTTGCGTTCATGATGATGACACCGCTTCTTGGAGATGACTTTAACTATTTTGCAGTAGTCAATAAAGCTGATAGTATATGGGATTTATTTATTCAGGAATATGATCAGTACATGAACTGGACTGGTAGATCAGTTGCTCATATTATTCTCAGAATAGTTTTTTATTTTCATTCTGTGATGCTCTTTAACGTTATTTCTGCTGGCGTATTTACATTTATGACGATATGCATCTATCTACACATAGATAGAAGAAGAAGTTATGATTACAGGATATATCTTCTTATAGTTCTTATGATATGGATTTTTGGTGCGTCTTTTGCTGAAACAGTACTGTTAAAGTATGCGTCATGTAATTATCTTATAACTACGGGAATCATATTGGGATTTCTGACCCTTTACAGATACTGGCTCATCAAGGGAAGCAATGGCGGAATTCTGAGATGTCTGGGAATGTTTTTGCTTGGAATTATTGCAGGCTGGTGTAGTGAGAATACATCCGGCGCAGCTATTCTGCTAATTCTAATTTACGCTATGATGATCATATATAACAGAAGACGTAAGTCAGCCTGCCCGGATGACGAGGCAAGTGTTGATAATACCTTATCTGTATCTATGTACGGCAGAACAATTATGCCATGGATGATTACCGGTTTTGCAGGCATGATCATCGGATTTGCGTTTATGATATCAGCACCGGGCAACTATGTAAGAGCATCATTTATAGTTGAAGAGCATTCAGGTATAGTAGGAATGATAGCGAGGATTCAGAAGACAACACTTATCATAAGAGATAATTTTCTGATTATTATTGGAATGTATATAGTAATCCTTATAGTTCTAAGAGTAATGGGCAAAACTTGGGAAGAGCTTCATAATATGCTATTGTACGGATTTCTATTCCTTGCAACATCATATAGTCTTATTATGACAGCAGAGCCTCAGAGCAGAGCCTTTTTTGGAGCTGGTATTTTTCTTATCATAGCGATATGTCAGGGCTTTTCTGATATCAAAATTGACGGAATAGAAGCCAAAGATCTTAACAGAACTTTCTATATATTAGGCTCATGCCTGATATCTCTTATGTTTGTTTATATGTTCTTTGAATATATTGACAGTGGTACTGATCTTGGGCGAATATACCGTGAAGAATCAGAACGTGATACATATCTTAGCCAGAAAGCTCTGGATGGAGCAGAAGAAGTTACTGCTCCTATGTTAAGACCTGACTTTGA
>DGRT01000024.1 GCA_002391105.1 Lachnospiraceae bacterium UBA4381
ACAGTTTAAAAATCTGAAAAAGATACTAATTTTTGGAAATGATAAAGATGCAACTAAGTTAAGAAAAACCTGTGATCCATTAGGAATTGAGGTTGAACCATTGGCTACTTTAGAATAATAAAACCTGATTGATAGGATAAGAAGAATAATTGGAAGATTATGATATAAGGATATTGAAACTATGACAATATATGAAGTGGTAGATAATAAAAGAGATTATATGGATCTTCTTTTTTTAGCTGATGAGCAGGAAGATATGATTGAAAAGTATCTAGATAAAGGTACAATGTATGTTCTTGAAGAAGATGGAATCAAAGGGGAATGTGTTGTCATCGATGCGGGTGATAATGTTCTTGAAATCAAAAATATAGCAATTTTGCCGCAGTGCCATGGAAAAGGATATGGAAGGCTCCTGATAGATTATATAACCGAAAAGTATGCTGGAATGTATAGAACTCTGCAAGTGGGTACAGGGGATAGTCCACTGACAATACCTTTTTATGAAAAATGCGGATTCAAGAGGCATCACTTAATTAAAAACTTCTTCACAGATAATTATGATCACCCGATATTTGAGGAAGGTGTGCAACTTATTGATATGGTGTATCTTCGAAAGGAGATTAACTAAAGTTTATTACAGGATATAGGAGTATAGGAGGGAAAATGAAAGCATTGATCATTAATTGCAGCCCTGTCAGAACGGGCGCGACAGCTGAGATTGTAAATATTATCGAAAAGGAAATCTCCGCACGATATGACACCAAATGTATCTGTATAGATGACTATGATTTTGATTTTTGTAAAGGTTGCAGATCCTGCCACACTACAGCGAAGTGTGTAATGAATGATGATATCATTAAGATTATGGATGAATATGATAATGCTGATGTTATTGTTTCTGTAGCTCCGTCTTACTGGGCAGATATACCGGGGCAGTACAAGGCATTCATAGATAGATGCACTCCCTGGTGTGATACGCATGAACCTCACGCTACAATAAGGGAGGGGAAGAAGGGATATTCGGTTGCACTCAGAACCGGTCCCGGAATGCACGAGTGCGACAGGATAATACAGAGCATAGAACATTTCTATGGACATTTGCATATTGAATGTTCGGGGAGTCTTGGCCTTACATCTATTGAATATAAGGAAAAAGTTGAGCCAAAAAAACAGGAGATAATTGATTTTTGCAAAAACATTTAATTCCAGTTTTACTTACTAATGTAGGTGTATTTTGTGTTGATGAAATAGTATAGATATTGGGAGTGTTTTATGGAATATTATGAACTTTGTATCATTCAATAAAAGGCGCGATTTCTTTGCAAACTGAGGGATGACAAAGGCTTAGTAAAGAATAGTTTAATTAATACATGGAGACAGAAGATGAGTTTACACAAGATTAATGATATAAGAGAAGCAGATTTTGGTTGTGAAGAGCATAGCGATGGACCTCATGCTGTTCTCGTTTTTGAAGATGGTAACAAACTTGAGGTTACTGAAAAATGGATTGCTGAACAGGAAATAAAAGAGGGCAAATACATTTGGATGCGAGAAGATGGAAGCTATCTCAAAGCTGTTCGTGTTGTTGGAGCTATCATAATGGCTGAAAGGGACATCGGTGCAACTACTGGAATACAAAAGTCGATTTTTGCTACTCAGCGAGGATACGGAGATTTAAAAGATGGATGGGAGTTTCCAGGAGGGAAGATCGAGGAAGGCGAGACTCCTGAAGAGGCTATAGTCAGAGAAATAAAAGAGGAACTGGATACAGTAATTAAAGTTGAGAAGTATGTTGATACTATCGAATATGATTATCCAGAGTTTCATTTATCAATGGACTGTTTTCTTTGCAGTATTATGGAGGGCAATTTGGTTCTCAAGGAACATGAAGCTGCAAAGTGGCTGACTAAGGAAACGATTGATTCAGTTGATTGGCTTCCGGCAGATATAACTATCATAGGAAAAATAAAAGAATTATTCTGCTGATTAGCTAAAACCAGTATAATGCTGATTTACACAAGGAGAAACTAAAATGAAGTCATCAATAGAGAGTGTTGAATATGGGGAAGGAGTTGAGTATGGACTACAGCGTACTTATAATTGATGATGAGGTAGAGCTAGCTGATTCTACAGCGGAATATTTAAACATGTTTGATATCAAATCCGTTGCAGTATATACAGCTGATGCCGCATTAGACTTTTTCAAGAAAAATACTACTAAGCTAATCCTGCTAGATATTAATCTTGGAAATTCCTCTGGCTTTGAACTTTGCAAAAGGCTCAGGGCTGATTATGATATTCCAATTCTTTTTATAAGTGCGCGCTCGAGTGATGATGATATGGTCATAGCTCTGAATATTGGTGGAGATGACTATATAACAAAGCCATATTCATTAAATGTTCTATATGCAAAAGTTAAGGTTGTACTGAAACGATATGAGAAGATGGGCCAGCAACTACCAGCAGGAAATGAATCAAAGAGTAATGAGAGCATCTATACTGTAGGGGATGTTGAGATAGACACAGAGGCGGGACTCGTTCGTAAGAATGGTGAACTGGTGGAGCTTACAGCTATGGAATATAAGCTTCTTACATATCTACTGGAGAATCATGATAAGATAATGTCGAAACAGAAGATATTTGATAATGTTTGGGAAGACAGCTTCGTGTCAGATGGAACTCTTAACGTCCACCTTAGGCACCTTCGTGAAAAAATCGAAGACGATCCGAATGATCCTAAAATAATCAAAACAGTAAGGGGACTTGGACTTATACTAAACTATAATTAAAGGGCGAATCTTATGAAGAAGAGTTTGATAATACTCGTAATAGTTACAATTTTCATATTGTCCGTTCCTTCTATTACGTATGGTCTCAGCAAGAAGAAGGATCCTGGAACGCTTGATGTTACAGAGGTAAATCAGCTTATCAAAGAGATAGAGAAGTCTGATGACATGATTGTTTCCAAATCAAGCGGTAAGTATAGCATTGACTATACTATTCTTGATATAGAGGAAAATGTGCTCTACACCAGCTTAGAGCAGGAATCAGAGACTGCTCATGCCATGTCAATTGTTGAGGCTACAAAAGAGAGGGATACGATAAGAGATATATACGTAGATGGTAAGCATGTTGGATGGGTTATCATATATAACAAGATTGCTGAGTTAGAGCTGGAGTTTTATGCATTTTATTCTAAGATATTTTTATGGAGTTATTTTCTTGCGGCTATATTATGGATTGCTTATTCCGTTATGATATATTACAGGGTTGTTCGTCCTTTTGATAACCTGAAGGAATTTGCAGGAGCCGTTGCTCAGGGGGATCTGGATAGACCTCTTGAGATGGATAGAGGAAATATATTTGGTGCATTTACAGAGAGCTTCGATATAATGCGAGAGGAATTAAATGAAGCGCGCCAGCGAGAATATGAGGCAAATGTAAGTAAGAGAGAACTCATAGCTCAGCTGAGTCATGACATCAAGACACCGGTTGCTTCTATAAAGGCTATGTCAGAGGTTCTAGGTGCAAAGTCAGAGCAGTCTGGAGATGAGTTCACAAAGACTAAGGTTGAAGCTATAGGAGCGAAGGCGGATCAGATAGATAGTCTCGTATCTAATCTATTTGCTTCGACACTTGAAGAACTGGAACAGCTGGAAGTAAAAGCGGTTGAAGTAGAATCCTTAGTTCTTAAAGAAATAATTAAAATGGCTGACTTTAATTCTAAGGTTGTTTACCAGGATATACCGGAATGCATTATATATTTAGATAAGCTTAGGGTTTCCCAGGTTATAACTAATATTATTTATAATTCCTATAAATATGCAGATACCGAGATAGATATGGAGACTCATACTGATGAAGAGTTCCTCTACCTAAGCTTTACTGATCATGGTGGCGGAGCACCGGAGGAGGATCTTCCATTTATTATGGAGAAGTTCCGTCGTGGTAAGAATGCTGAGGGCAAGGAAGGAGCCGGACTGGGACTTAGTATCGCAAGGAATCTTATGAATGACATGCGAGGTACTATAGAATGTGAGAATGCTGCTGGAGGTTTCAGGGTGACTATAGGATTCAGGCTCGCTTAGCAAATTAATATAAAATTAATGTTCCGATAATGACGCTTAATATTTACTTCTTTATTATGAACGCATATGGTTGATAAATATATTTTCATAATAGGAGGCAGATATGAGACGTATCGGAACTTTTTTAATTGCAGCTACTCTTTTTACTGGGGTAGTAGTTGGTGGAGGATTTGCAGGTACAGCAAATGCAAATGTAGTTTATGCTTCTGAGACAGATGCACAGGAGTATGCTTCAGAGGAACCAGAGATAGAGGTTGTTAAAACAGAGGAAAAATCCTCAAAGACAAACTACTATGCTACACCAAAGCTTGTTATAACAGGAAGAGATATATCTGGAAATCAGGTTAAGGCGGGAGATGAATTCGAAATGGTGCTCCATCTTAAGAATGAATCAAACAGCACAAAGCTCCGCAACATAAGTCTTAAGATATCCAGTGAAGAGAACCAGATTACGACAGCATCAGGCTCCGACACAGTATATATAAATGAGATAGATAAGGAAGACGGCTGTGATGTGACAGTTAAGATGGTTGCTAAGAAGGATTTAGCGCAGACTAATTATCCACTGACAGTTTCTTACAAGTATGAGGATAATAACAAGAATACATTTGAAGACAGTGCCAGTGTTGTTGTTCCTGTAGTTCAGGAGGCAAGACTTGGAATATCAGAGAAGAAGCTGAGTAAGTCAGAGGTTTTAATAGATGGAAAGACAAGCCTCTCCTTTAAGGTTAACAATATGGGACTGGATACACTTAGAAATGTATCTGTAGAGATAAAAGGTGATACAATAAAAGAGATCAACTATTATGTTGGAACTGTCGAGGCAGGTGCAAGTGGAAGTGTTGATATGACTGTAACACCAGATCAGATAGGTGAAGACGATATACATATCAAGGTTACTTTTGAGGATGCTGTTGGAAATCAGAATTCTATTGAAGATTCAGTTGAATTGACAGTTACACAGGCTGCTGAGGAAGCAGATAAGGAAGTAAAAGAATCCAGCATCAGTCCTGTATTTATAGGTGGAACAGTAGTTATGATTATAGTCATTGCTATAGTTGGTGGCGTTATCAAGAGAAAGAAACAGAAGAAATACGAATAATTCATTAAGGAAAAACTTTTATGGAAGAAAAGAATACAATCATAAAAACAGAAAAGCTGTGTAAATCATTTTCCGTTGGTGGAGTCCAGCATCATATCATAAAGAACATGGATCTGGGAATCTACGAGGGAGACTTCACAGTAATAATGGGTTCCTCTGGAGCGGGTAAATCTACACTTCTCTATGCCCTTTCGGGAATGGATAAGGCAAGTCTAGGGAAGATAGATTTTTGTGGAAAGGATATAACTAAGTTCACAAGTGATCAGCTAGCTATATTTAGAAGAAGACATTGTGGCTTTGTGTTCCAGCAGATACATTTGATAGGGACCATGAGTATACTTGATAATGTTCTCGCAGCAGGCTTACTTACGGGACAAAACAAGAAAGAGCTGGTTAAGAAATCTAAGGAGCTTCTTAAGAAGGTTGGTATAGAAGAAAAGCTATGGAATAAGTTTCCGAATCAGTTATCTGGTGGTGAGGCACAACGTGTAGGAATAATCAGAGCACTTATCAATAGACCAGATATGGTATTTGCGGATGAGCCTACAGGAGCTCTTAATAGTGCGAGCAGCGATGCTGTTCTTGATATACTTACTGATTTTAACAGAGATGGGCAAAGTATAGTAATGGTAACTCATGATATGAAATCAGCCAGAAGAGGAAACCGTATCATTTATCTAAAGGATGGAGCTATCTGTGGCGAATGTCACCTAGGTCCTTATGTGACGGGTGACAAGGAAAGACATGCGAAGCTTCGTGCATTTCTAGGAGAGATGGGTTGGTAACGATATGTTAACAAAAATAATAAAATCAAACTTCAAAAACGACTTGTCCCATATGGTAACCTTTTTCCTCATAATGGTTCTTGCGGTATTCATGTTCCATACAGGAATAGCGATTTTACTAGGATATTCTTCGCTTCATAGAGATAAGCTTGAGGAGTATAACTTTGCAGATGTATGTGTGCTGAGTGCACTGAAGGATGAGGATAAAGATAAGATTGAAGAGATTATCTTAAATGATGAGGGGATAGAATCCTATGAAAAAGTCTATCCAGTAATGAAAGAATTTCAGATGAAAAAAGACGGATCAGAAGAAGATTCGAAGAATATGTATGACATGTCAACATATACTCTGCCGGTTCTTCCATATGGAGAGTGGGGTGAAATTGAAGCTCCACATTTTGTAGAATTATCAGAAGAGGAATATGAGAATCCAATCTATTTATCGTACTATTATAATACTAATCTGTTTAAGGCGGAGCTGGGCGATAGTATAGATGTAAAGGTTGGAAATAAATATTATACTTTTCAAGTTGCTGGAATTTTTGAATCTTTAATTTCAAGTGCGGATGGAATCACATATGTTTCGCCCTCGCTTTATAACGAGTGGAAAACAGAGGAATATAACTTACAGCAAAGTGCTATAGAAAAAACTGCTGAGGAACAGGGCGAGACAGAGAATCCGGAAAGTGATTCTGGATATTCGACAACAATATTCTACATGAAGCTTGCTCCGGGAGCGAAATCTTCAGATGTTGAGGGGCGACTTACGAAGTCCTTCAGTGAGCATAGTATTCTTGCAAATGCAATAGGAGTAGATATAATAATAGCTTCCTTCACATATATGCAAAATTTAATTGCTGCAATGATGTTTGCGTTTGCACTTATCATAACCTTAATTGCTGTAGTAATCATATATTTCAGGATTTCAAATAGTATAGAACAAAATATAGTGAATATCGGAGCATTAAAGGCTTTGGGGTATACATCCAGACAGATAAGGCTGGGGATAGTTATAGAGTTTATGCTAACTACTGCACTGGCCACAATTCTGGGTATTGTTTCTTCAAAAATAGTTTTACCTATTTTTGAATATATGATACGAGGCTTTAGTGGAGTTACGTGGGATTCAACATTTACAACCGGCGCAATTCTTATAACAATGATTATGATACTTGGGTCAGTTCTTATAGTTTCCTTCACTAGTACAAGAGGGATAGGAAAACTGGATCCTGTTGTAGCACTAAGGTTCGGAATAAATACTCACAGTTTTAAGAAGAATTATGCACCTATCGAAAAAACAGGTGGACCGCTTACTTGGATAATGGCACTAAAGTCAGTACTAAGTAGTACGAAACAGAACATTATTCTCTTTATAGTTATGACTTCTATAGGGATAGTTACTACATTTTCGGCATTTCTAGCATATAACTGCGTTTATGATTCATCTTCTCTATATAGAATGCTTCAGCTGGTCGGGTCAGATGTCGATTTTATTTTTAAAGAGGATCCAAATGCAATAGCTGAGATAAGGGAAATTCCTGGAGTGGAAAGCGTGTTTTGGAAAGATTCAACTGGAATGACAGCTGAGGGCTATGCGGTTGATTCGACAATAACAGATGATTGGAATGCTATACCTGATGTAAATGTATATGAGGGCAGAATACCTAAGTATGATAATGAGGTTGCCGCAGGTGGAGCTCTTGCTAGAACTCTTGGTGTGGGTATTGGCGACGAGATAGAAATATCGTATGGAACAGAGAACCGAAAATATATAATAACCGGGCTTGAACAATCAGTATCAAATAATGGAATGGACATATCTCTCACAGAAGAGGGAGCAGAACATCTGGGTTATAAAGCATCCAAGAATAATTATGGCATATTTGTTAAAAATCATTCTGTTGCTGATTCCAGGAAGATAGTTGAGAGCGTTCAGAATATGTATGGTGATAAAATAAATGGCTTTGGAAATGTTTTAGAATCTCTTAGTACTGGAGAAGATCCTGTGATTTTAATAGCGTCACTTATGGTTGGTGTTATGGTTGTCATTTGCGTTCTGGTAATTGTGTTATCTCTAAACCTTTTGGTTAAAACACAAATTATAAAGAAACAGCAGGAGATAGGAATAAAGAAGGCGCTGGGATTTTCAAGTGGTCAGTTAAGGATAGAACTTATACTTTCTATGTTGCCTCAGATATTTGTTGGAGCAGTAGTTGGTTCGGTACTTGGAGGTATGTGGTCGAATTCGATACTTGCTGGATTACTTTCTTCTATAGGCATAATGAAATCAAGTATGACCATGTTCACATGGATGCCGGTAGTGTCTGTTATTTTCGGACTTGTTGTTTCAGCAGTTTTCATATGGATAATGTCCAGCCGTATAAAGCGAATCTCCGCTTACTCATTAATAACAGAATAATGTAATTAAAAGATTTTGGTTGTCCACTGAGTGCAGTCCCAAACTTCTGTAGCTATATCTTCGTAGAATTCTGGCTCGTGGCAAACCATAAGAATGCTACCCTTATAATCTTTTAGAGCTCTGGCGAGTTCTTCCTTGGCGTCTACATCGAGATGATTTGTAGGCTCATCAAGAACAAGCAGGTTGGACTCTCGGTTAATAAGCTTGCAGAGTCTGACCTTTGCCTGCTCGCCCCCAGATAGGACTTTACATTTACTTTCGATATGCTTGGTGGTGAGACCACATTTTGCTAGAGCAGATCTTACTTCATATTGAGTAAAGCCTGGGAATTCGTTCCATATTTCCTGAAGACAAGTGGTTTCGATGTCGGAAGGCATCTCCTGTTCGAAGTAGCCAATTTCAAGGTTCTCGCCTAATTCAACGGAGCCACTTATAGAAGGGATAAGGCCGAGGATACTCTTAAGTAGAGTGGTTTTACCTATACCGTTTGCGCCAGTCAGGACTATTCTGGAACCTCTCTCCATAGAAATGTTGAGAGGAGAAGAAAGGGGCTCGTCGTACCCGATAACAAGCTCTGTTGTTTCGAATAAAACCTTGCTAGGTGTTTTTGCAACCTTGAAGTTGAACTCTGGCTTCGGTTTGTCATATATCTTCTCAATGATATCCATGTTGTCGAGCTTCTTCTGACGAGACATGGCCATATTACGAGTTGCAACTCTAGCTTTATTTCTAGCAACGAAATCTTTAAGCTCTGCGATTTCCTGCTGCTGACGATTGTATGCAGCTTCTCGCTGAGCTTTTTTCATTTCATATACTTCGGTGAACTTGTCATAGTCACCCACATAGCGGTCCAGGCTGTGGTATTGGCCATCCATGTGATAGATGATATTTATTACACTATTTAAAAATGGTATATCATGGGAAATGAGTATAAATGCATTTTCATAATTCTGCAGGTATCTCTTAAGCCATTCGATATGCTCCGAATCAAGGTAATTCGTTGGCTCGTCGAGGAGCAGTATGTCAGGCTTTTCTAGAAGAAGCTTACCTAGAAGAATCTTAGTTCTCTGGCCTCCGGAGAGCTCGGTCACATCTCTATCTAGTCCTAGGTCGAGTAGACCTAGAGCCCTTGCAACTTCTTCTACCTTAGCATCGATCATATAGAAGTCGTGATTTGTAAGAAGGTCCTGGATAGTTCCGGTTTCTTCCATGTATTCCGTCATTTCTTCCTCAGTGGCATCGGCCATCTTATCATAGAGCTCGTTCACTCGAGCTTCCATTTCATATAGTGAATCAAAGGCGCTTGATAGGACGTCACGAATAGTCATGCCTTCCTTAAGAGCGGCATGCTGATCGAGATAACCAACCTTTACATTTTTAGCCCATTCGATTTTTCCTTCGTCAGGCATCAGTTTTCCAGTTATTATATTCATGAAGGTAGACTTACCTTCGCCGTTTGCACCGATAAGTCCAATATGCTCCCCTGCAAGAAGTCTGAAAGATACATCATCAAAGATAGCTCTGTCACCAAAACCGTGAGTCAGGTGTTCAACATTTAATATACTCATTTTTGATTCCTTTAATTTGTTATAGTCTGGGACATATTATATATTTTATTTCCGAATAAATAAATGGTGATTTTGATTGATTTTTCTGAGTAAATGTTTATAATTCATTTTCGTGTATAGATGAAATGAGAGGTCGATCAAGTTGGAATTAAAGAATAAGCTTATTGAAATATTTAAAAAGGATTCGGTGCTAATCATATCAGGAGTTCTCGCTTTGGTATCCTGTATATTCGTAAAGCCTGATATGGATTATATTGGTTATATAAATTTTCGTGTGCTTGCGATTCTTTTCTCGCTTATGCTCGTAGTGAGTGCTTATATCAGAATAGGTACATTTGATTTCTTCACTAATAAGCTACTAGGAAAGATTCATTCTGAAAAAAATATCTCACTGTTTCTCGTGGTTTTATCCTTTTTTATGAGTATGCTACTTACAAATGATGTTACTCTCGTTACGCTTGTGCCTTTTGCACTAAATGTATTAAAGGCCTTTAAAGATAGAAGAAGGACCATGTTTACGCTTATCCTGATGACCGTGTCAGCAAATCTTGGAAGTATGCTGACACCGATCGGAAATCCCCAGAATCTTTATCTATATACTGAATATAATATTGCGCTTACGGACTTTATTAAACTGATGCTTCCTTATAGTGCTGCATCACTTATTCTGCTAGTGGTAAGTGTAATTCTTCTAAATAAAACGGATAAAACGGTTGATACTGCGGTGACAGAGGAAGTATCTTCTCCCAAGAGAGTGCCTCTTATCGTTTACACTATTTTATTTGTTTTGTGTCTGCTTACAGTTTCTAATATAATTAGTTTTACAGTTATGTTAGCAGTTGTTGCGCTAGTCGTTTTAATATTTGAT
>DGRT01000017.1 GCA_002391105.1 Lachnospiraceae bacterium UBA4381
GCTTCAAAGATCAGATATGAGCTTGAAAAATCATATTATATTGCAACACATGGCAGAAAAGGACCTGTCTGGATTGATATTCCTCTTGATATTCAGGCTGCTGAGGTAAACCCTGATGAGCTAGAAGGCTTTATTGCTGAGGAGAAGAAAGAGGAAGTATCCGATGAAGTGACAGCTCAGGTAGCTGATATTTTATCGGAATCAAAGAGACCTCTGATCCTTGTCGGACAGGGAGCTGTGGCAGCTGAGGCATATGATGATCTGAGAAAACTGATAAAGTTGACACATATTCCGGTTGTAACAACGTGGCGTGTTCAGGATCTTATGGATTTTTATGAAGAAGGATTCTACGGAAGCCCGGGTCTTCAGGCTCCAAGATATTCAAATATCATTACACAGTGCTGCGATACGCTTCTTGTACTGGGAAGTCGTATGGATAATATGATTACCGCCTTCAATGAAGAACATTTTGCTTTTAATGCAAAAAGAATAATCGTTGATATAGATGAAAATGAAATCAAGAAATTAAATATGCCCGGAAAACTTGGCGTTGTTTCAGATGTAAAGGTATTTTTACAGGGTCTGCTCAAGCAGGAGAAGATAATTAGCTGGAATAATGATTTATCTGTCTGGATAAAGGCATGTGATGATGTGAAGAAACGTTTTCCTTTACTTGAGGAAAAACAGGATAAAGTCGAAAACGTTAATTTATATAAGACAACGATGAGTATTTCCGAAAACTGCAAAGAAGATGATGTTATAGTAATATCTTCTACAAGCCGTTGTAACACAGCGGGACATATTGCATTTAAGCATAAGAGAGGACAGAAAACGATATCATCAATGGGAATGGGATCAATGGGATTCGCTGTTCCTTCTGCGGTTGGCGCTTATTATGCAAGTGGTAAAAGAGTTGTTGTTATTGAGGGTGATGGAAGTCTTCAGTTAAATATCCAGGAGCTGGAAACTATTGTATCAAATAATGTAGATGCAAAAATGTTCATCTTTGATAATCGCGGATATGCGGCAATCACCACTATGCAGGACAGAAACTTTGATGGATTCTATGTTGGAAGTAATGAAAAAAGCGGTCTTTTTATGCCTGATACAGGAAAGATCGCCGGTGCTTACGGAATACCGTATTTCAAGATAGAAAATGATTCGGATATAGATGAAACAATCAGAAAAGCCATGACAACCGAGGGTCCGGTAATATGTGAGATCAGAGGCTCACTGTATTTTGATGAGATTCCAAAGTGTATTTCCAAGGTAAATGAAAAGACAGGCAGGAGAGAGTCGGCATCTCTCGAGAATCCATATCCATTTCTGGAACAGGATGAGCTTAGATCAGTTATGGATAATATGATGAAATAAATCAGCATACTATAGAATGGAGGGGCATTATGGCATTATTTGATAAACCGCTTTTTATATTTGAGATGGCAAATAACCATCAGGGAAGTGTAGAACATGGAAAGAGGATAATCACGGAAATAGCAGACGTGGTTAAGGAATACAGGGAGTATTTTGATTTCGCCTTTAAATTCCAGTACAGAGATCTTGATACATTTATCAGACCTGATTACAGGGATAGGGATGATATAAAAAATGTTAAAAGATTCAAGGATACACGTTTATCGCAGGAACAGTTTATGGAACTGAAAAAAACCGTGCAGGAAGTTGGAATGTATACTATCTGTACAGGCTTTGATGAGGTTTCCGTAGAGAGGATAGCTGAGCAGAAGTATGACGTTATTAAGATCGCAAGCTGCTCATTCAATGACTGGCCGCTTCTGGAGGCTATTGCAAAAACAGAAATGCCGGTTATAGCTTCTACTGCCGGAGCAGTTACTGAAGATATCGATAAAGTAATTTCTTTCTTTGAACACAGAAATATCGAGCTGGCTATTATGCACTGTGTTGCTGAATATCCTACACCTAACGAGCATCTGCAGCTTAATCAGATCGATTTTCTGAAGGCAAAATTCCCTAATCATGTAATAGGCTTTTCGACTCATGAGGATCCGTGGAATATGGAGCCTGTTAAGATGGCTGTTGCTAAGAATGCAAGGATATTTGAGAAGCATGTGGGAGTTCCGACTGATACGATCACGCTTAACGGTTATTCAGCAAATCCTGAACAGGTTAAGGAGTGGGTTAAGAGTGCATATGATGCTTTCGTAATGTGTGGAGTTATCGGTGAGAGATACAAGTCACTGGAGAAGGAGCAGAATGATCTTGCAAATCTTCAGAGAGGCGTGTTTGCGAAGAGAGATCTTCTTCCCGGAGAGGAAATAGGACCTGATAATTCATATTATGCATTTCCTTGCGAACCGGGACAGCTTCTTACAAAGCATCTTTCTAAATATAAGAAAATGAAGGTTCAGGGTGAAGCGATAGAGAAGGATAAGCCTATTTATCTTGATAAGATTGAGATCACAGACTGCTATGACAGAGTTTCAGAGATGGTTAAGAAGGTTATGCATGTCCTGAAGAAGAGTAATGTAACTATTCCTGTAGACAGCAAGTGTGAGATATCACATCACTACGGAATAGACAAATTCGAAGAAACAGGAGTGACACTCATTGACTGTATCAATCGTGAATACTGCAAGAAGCTGCTTGTGGTTCTTCCGGGACAGTCACATCCTACACATCTGCATAAGCAGAAGGAGGAGACCTTCACAATACTTTACGGGTCACTCGATGTTGTTTGCGATGGTGAAAAGCGTCATATGAAGAAGGGCGAGAGCATGACTGTTCACAGAAATGCAGATCACAGCTTTTCATCTGAAGAGGGATGTGTATTTGAAGAGGTTTCAACAACCCATTATAAGGATGACTCATTCTATGAGAAGCAGGATGAGTTTGTAAATCCTAGAAAAACCAAGGTATATATTACAGCGGATATGGTTGAGAAATACCAGCTGTATTAATAAGTGATACACAGCAGAGATAATCTGTGATCGGCACTTATATTGTCAGAATTATAGAATTGATCAGAAAACACGGAGGTTATGATGGCACTTAATCAGAACGAACAGGCAGGAAGAAA
>DGRT01000014.1 GCA_002391105.1 Lachnospiraceae bacterium UBA4381
AAGCTGGGACTTGTTCCTACAGGTGAGATAGTAGAGCAGACTGAGCTTAGTCCTACACTTGCCCGTAACTCTATAGGTCGCCATCAGTCTCGTATAGCCTATACAAAGGTAGTTTCCAACAAGAGCCCATGGCTTAGAAAGGCAACTCTCGGAGGAGTATATTCTATTCCTATATCACATGGAGAAGGCCGTTTCGTAGCTAAGGAGGAGTGGCTTAGAAAGCTTTTTGAGAATGGTCAGGTCGCAACACAGTATGTTGATGTCATGGGAAATCCGACTATGGATGAGGATTACAATATCAATGGTTCCTATATGGCGATAGAGGGTATCACAAGTCCTGATGGAAGAGTTCTTGGAAAGATGGGTCACTCAGAGCGTCGTGATAAGAATACATATCTGAATATCGTTGGAGATAAGGATCAGAAGATATTCGAGTCAGGTGTAGAGTACTTTAAGTAAATAGTTCGTGCGAGGTTCGGGGGTTAAGATGGAAGTGTCTAAGATCAGAGAACTGTATATCAGGGTTCTGGATAATATACGTACAGTGATGATAGGTAGTGAGGAAACATTTTCTCTTATCTTTTCAGCTATGCTTTCAGGCGGTCATGTGCTGCTGGAGGATATGCCGGGAACAGGAAAGACTACTATGGCAAAATGTATAGCTGACAGCATAGACTGTGATTTTAGACGTATTCAGTCAACTCCCGATCTGATGCCTCAGGATATTACAGGTCTCAATATATACAGCCAGAAATCAGGTGAATTTGAATTTATTCAGGGACCGGTTTTTACGAATATACTACTCGCTGATGAGATTAACCGAGCAACTCCCCGTACCCAGAGTGCACTTCTGGAGGCAATGGAGGAGGGGGCTGTTACAGTGGATGGAGTAAGCAGAACGCTGGAAGCTCCATTTATAGTAATAGCAACTGAGAATCCGGTAGAAACAACCGGAACATTTCCTCTACCGGAAGCCCAGCTCGACAGGTTTATGGTAAAGCTTACTATGGCGGAGCTTAAGACTCAGGATGAGGTTGATATACTTAAGCGGTTTATACAGGATGCGCCTCAGAATGATATAAAGCCTGTATGTACGGGAGAGGATATAGTTAGCGCAGGTCAGGAGATACGGGATATAAAGGTTGCTGCTCCTGTTATGGAGTATATAGTCGGACTTGCTAATGCTACCAGAAATTCATCGAAGCTTTTTTCAGGAGTAAGTCCGAGGGCATCTCTTAATCTTATGAGAATGTCACAGGCATTTGCCGCTATATCCGGTCGTGAATATGTAACTCCGGATGATGTGAGGTATCTTGCACCCTTTGTATTTGCACATAGAGTAATAACAGGAGCTGGAATATCCGGATTATCGAGTGTAAGAGATATCATAAATGAATGTATAGCCGGTGTTGCAGTTCCTACAGAAGACTGGAAATAGAAAACCGGAGCTGGAAATAGAAAATCGGAGCCTGATACAGAAAACTGGAGCTGGAAATGAAACTTGTTTCTGCTGTTATAATACTTGCTATATGCTATCTGGTTCAGAAAGCATTATATAGAAAATACTGGATGAAGGGTCTTGGTGCTGATATTAGTTTCAGCCGGGACTTTATTGAGTGCGGGGAGAGCGCAGAGCTTATCGAGGTTGTTACCAACGATAAGTTCCTGCCTCTGCCTGCTTTTCATTTGAAGTTTTCTGTGGATAAGAGTCTTAAGTTTGATGATATAGTCAATTCCAAGGTGACTGATCTGTATCATAAAAATGAACTTTTTACCATTATGGGGCATCAGAGAATAACCAGAAGATTATCCTTTACCGGTACCATGAGGGGCGTGGTCGGGATTAATAATGCCAGCATACTTGTCAGGGATCTGTTTATGACAGATGTTTATGCTGCCAGAGTTCCACATACTGACAGACTGTATGTTTTCCCTGCAAAGCTTAGAAATGACAGATTCAAGATGTTTTTCAGAGGTATAATCGGCGAAGTAGAAGCGAAAAGAAGTCTGATAGAGGATAGTCTGACCTTCAGAGGTATCAGGGAATATCAGCATTTTGACACATACCGCAGTATAAACTGGAAGAAGAGTGCCGGTGCAGGAGAGCTGATGGTCAATATGTACGGATATACAACTGATAGTAAGGTGAGGATACTTCTTAATCTTGATAATGACATAATGATAGAGACAAATAAGCTGCTGGAGGAGGCTATATCACTTGTCAGCAGTATCTCTCTGGAGCTTCTGAAAAAGGGTATAGGAGTATCTGTGGTAACAAATGGTACTGACGCTGAAGGTGGTTCTCTTCCGGAGATCAGAGAAGGGGCTGAGATCAGTCACAGTATTACCATAGACAGAATGCTTACAGAGATAGCAGGCTCCAGAGGAAAGGATCTTTTTTTGGAGATTCTGAAAGAAGAGACGGCACATTTAAGATCTGATACATTTTATATAGTTATCAGTCCGTATGCAAGAAAGGATATGATAGAGGTACTGGATAAAATGAGTGATAAGGGTGCTGCACTTCATATGATCGTACCCTGCTATGATGAATATCCCTATGTTTCAGACAGGACCTACAGTGCCGGATGGGAGGTGCCGATTAATGTATAAATGGATACCTGCTGCCAGAAGAATACTAAGACTTATCTATCAGTTTATTTATTCCATATTGCTGTTTGATATAGGAGTTGCACTTTTCAGTCAGCCCCGGGGTAATGTGAGACAGTTTCTGATCCTGCTGGGAGTGCTGGTAGTATCATATCTGTTCAGAGAGTGGTGCTCCAGAGGAATCATATATCTTATCCCGCATGTTGTTATGGGGGTAGTAATCTATTTTCTGCCCGAAGAGCTATATATCAGAATTATAATGATGATATTTACAACAGGATACTTCATTGACGGGATGTATTATATCAGCAGAGGCTTTAAGCTGACCAGAGCCTTTGATCTTCCGTGGGGAAGTGCGGCTCTTGGAATAGGTGCTATAATGCTTGGCAATCATCAGCATTTTCCTGATGTTGTAAGGCTTGGAACTATACTTCCTATGGTTACTATATCAATCTTTCTGATATCCTTATATCTGGAGGGACTTGATACATATATCAATTCTGCCAAATATGTTTCCGGAGCGCCTCTAAAGCAGATAGCCTCTGTTAACAGTCTTATAGTTGCCTGTATCATGCTTATGATATATGCTGTTATCCTTATATGTGAGCTGATGAATGTGCAGATTGTACTGGTGGGACTCGGTAAGGCTTTCTTGGCAATATTAAGAATTATAGTTATAATAGTTTACATAATATTTTCTTTTATAATGGGTCTTTTTCTGGGAGGATTACCAACCTATAGTGGTGGAGTAGATGAGATAAAAGATATAGCCGATGAGTCAGGGCTTCTTGGTAATATACTAAATTTTCTGATCTTTGCGGCAGTTACGGCTTTCGTTATAGTGTCTATCTACAGGTTCTTCAAATGGCTGATAGCATTTCTTCTCCAAAAGAATCTACATGAAAATGAGGTCAGTGAGAATCTGCCCAAAGCAAAGAAGAATCAGATTACAGTCGAGAAGGTGCCTTTTCGTGAAACCCTTATCGGAAACTCTCCGGATATAAAGGCAAGAAGGATATATAAGAGAAAGGTGAGAAGCTATAAGTTTTCCTTTGTGCCGGATAAGAACAGTACAGCGGGGGATATAAGGCTTTTGATGCAGACTGCCGGAGAGGGCTATAGCTGGGATCAGAGTAAAACCCCGGAGGAACGAAGTGCGGATATGACAGAGCGGACCAATGAACTGACGGAGCTGTATGAAAGAGTAAGGTATGGGGAAGAGATGCCGGATAAGCAGTTTCTTACTCGGATGAAGAAATTATAGAGTTGCTATTGTCTTCAGTAATGTATTAAGATGATGTTACAGGAAGCTGTAAATAAGAAATGATAGGAGATAAATATTATGGATACTTTTCGAGACATGATAATGCAATACAGGGATGTTCAGAATATATTGCTGTTTTTTGCTGCAATAGGAGCTCTTACATTGCTTTTTCTTTTAGTTAAACTTATATGGTTGATCTGTTCAGGTG
>DGRT01000035.1 GCA_002391105.1 Lachnospiraceae bacterium UBA4381
ACAACTATCATCTACGTTACACATGACCAGACAGAAGCTATGACACTTGGTACTCGTATCGTAGTTATGAAGGATGGTATCATTCAGCAGGTAGATACACCTCAGAATCTTTATGATCATCCATGCAACCTTTTCGTTGCAGGTTTCATGGGAATGCCACCTATGAACTTTATCGACTGCAAGGTTGTTAAGTCCGGTGCAGACGTACTTCTTATGTTCGGTTCTCACTCAATCAAGGTTCCAGAGGCTAAGGCTAACAAGCTTATCGCTGGTGGATTCATTGATAAGGATGTTGTTCTTGGTATCCGTCCTGAGGATATCCATGATGAGCAGCTCTTCATCGAGTCATCACCTGAGTCAGTTATCGATGCTCGTATCAATATCTACGAAATGCTCGGTGCTGAAGTTTATCTGTACTTCACAATCGATCAGTTCGATATTACAGCTAGAGTTAATGCTCGTACAACAGCTAGACCTGGCGATACAGTTCAGTTTGCATTTGACCTTTCAAAGATTCATATCTTCGATAAGGAGTCAGAGGAGATAATTGTAAACTAGTCTGATAGCTTATAGATTGGACATTGGATAAGGTCCATAATTATGCTGATTATAAATGTGCCAAAGTAAGCATGCTTTGGCACATTTTTTGTTAATAATAGTAACAGTGTTGAAATAAAGGATAATCGTATAGGGGTGGAAAATGGCTCTTCAATTAAAAAATGATAATGATGAAGTAAAGAAGGAAAGCAGTTCAAAAGCTGAGTTTTCTGATGATATTGGTTTGGGTGATGCTGGCTCATCAGAGGAGTATTCCAAGTTTCGTGGAGGACTTGGAGATGGTACTGTAGATATAGATAAGATAAATGATCTTCCGACATATACAGGACCGACTGTAATAGACCCGAATGGTGCCGGAGTAGCATCAGGAGCAAAAACCAGAGGGCTGATAGTTAAGATAGTGGTTGGACTTATCGTGCTGGCGGTAATACTTGTTGGTGCGAATGTAGCCAGATCCATGCTTGGTTCCAACGGAAAGGATATTACTGAGTATCTTACACTTTCAGAAGAAGAACTGGGGAAGAAGCTGTCTATAACCTTTGAGGATGATGCTTCAAAGGTTAAGTCGGTTCAGCATTATTCTGCCGGTACAATAACTGTAAGATCCGGTAAAGAATTAAATGTCATATATATAGACGGCAAGCAGTGCGGAATAGGAACCAACAGTAAGAAGTATAAATTCTTTAATATAGGAATAAATGATGCGGAGCAGACTGCGCTTAAGAACACAACCTATCAATATGATGATTCAATGATAGTCATAAATGATGTAATGAATGGACAGTCAGATACCTATTATTACTATAATAAGAAGAATAATGACTGTCTGGTGCTTTCGATAAATAATAAAACGAACCGTGTTGTAAATATGATATATTATACTAATCTGAAAAAGGCAACAGAAACATTATCAGGACTCGGTGATTAGACAATTGTATAGACTATGAGATCGTCCCTGGGGATAGGTTTTGAGAAACTGAAGCTCTGTAGATAATCTGTAACGGATTGTCGGCAGGTTTATATGAGCTTCAGCCTCTATACCGTCAACATGGACTTTTTCTTTTTTTATTTTCAACCGATGTACTAGGTATAATAACAGGATTTCTATGAATAATGAATGAAAGATAGCATTTCCTCTTTGTTGTTTGTAAATTTTTTGTTATAATAGCTTCGTATGTTTATTTGCCGTACCTTTTAGTATGCAAAAGTGATGCCGCAAAGGTTCATACTTATGGAGATTAAAGACTGGGTAAAGAAAGTGGGAGTGATAGCATGATTTCAAATCAGATTTTACAGGAAACGTTGGAAGGTATTCAGGCAATCACAAAGGTTGATCTGATAGTTATGGATGTCGAGGGGAGACTTCTGGCTAAGACAGTTGGCGACGGTCCGCTGGACTATGAGGATGCAGTGATAGCATTTGTCCAGTCACAGGCAGAGAGCCAGAGCCTGCTCGGATATCAGTTTTTTAAGGTCATGGACGATAAGCAGTTGGAGTATATAGTTCTGGCAAAGGGAGATACGGATACTACATATATGGTAGGTAAGATGGCGTGCTTCCAGATACAGAGTCTTCTGGTTGCCTATAAGGAAAGATCTGACAAGGATAACTTCATCAAGAACCTTCTCCTGGATAACCTGCTTCTGGTTGATATTTATAACAGAGCCAAGAAGCTTCATATCGACACAGATGTTAAAAGGTGTGTCTATATCATAGAGACAAAGTCCGAGAAGGACAATAATGCTCTTGAAACAGTAAGAAATATATTCTCTGTTAAGACCAGAGACTTTATAACTGCTGTTGATGAGAAGAATATCATACTTGTTAAAGAGGTCAAGGCTTCTGATACTTATGAGGAGCTGAATAAAACAGCCAAGATAATAGTAGATATGCTGAATACCGAGGCAATGATCTCAGTTCATGTAGCATTTGGTACTATCGTAAATGAGATCAAGGAGGTTTCCCGTTCATATAAGGAAGCTAAGATGGCTCTCGATGTAGGAAAGATATTCTACAGCGATAAGAATATAATCGCCTACAGCAATCTGGGAATAGGACGTCTTATATATCAGCTCCCTATTCCGCTCTGCCGTATGTTCATCAAGGAAATATTTGATGGCAAATCACCTGATGATTTTGATGATGAAACTCTTACAACTATCAATAAGTTCTTTGAGAACAGTCTGAATGTATCTGAAACATCTCGCCAGCTTTACATACATAGAAATACTCTTGTTTACAGACTGGATAAGATTGAGAAATCCACAGGCCTTGATCTGAGAGTATTTGAGGATGCAATTACCTTTAAGATTGCACTCATGGTAGTTAAATATATGAAATATATGGAAAGCATGGACTTCTAAGGAAGACCTGATGAGTTATGTTTTTACATCTCAGATATCCAGCTAGTTTAAAACGCATTTTGCGTTAAATAATATACATAGAGGAACGATACTCATGATTAAAATGGAACATGTGACGATGAAATATCCAACAGGCACTGTTGCCTTGAATGATGTTTCTGTCGAAATTGAAAAGGGAGAGTTTGTATTTGTTGTTGGCTCTTCCGGTTCAGGTAAGACTACATTTATCGAGCTTCTTTTGAGGGAACTTGTACCTACAAAGGGTAAGATAACGGTGGCAGGATATGATTATTCAAAGCTTAAGAAGAATCGTATTCACAAGGTAAGACGTAAGATAGGTGTTGTATTTCAGAATTTCCGTCTGCTGAAGGACAGAACTGTATATGAAAATGTAGCCTTTGCTCAAAGAGTTATAGAAACTCCTTCCAGATATATCAGAAGGCAGGTGCCGGCAGTGCTTACACTGGTGGGGCTTGCTGAAAAGTATAAGTCTTTTCCGAGACAGCTTTCTGGTGGTGAGCAGCAGAGAGTGGCTCTGGCAAGAGCGCTGGTCAATAAGCCTGAGATAATTCTCGCCGATGAGCCTACCGGTAACCTGGATCCTAAGAATTCCTGGGATATCATGAATCTATTGGATGAGATTAATTCTAAGGGAACTACGGTGGTTGTCGTTACCCATAACAAGGAAATCGTAAATGTCATGAAGAAGCGTGTCATAACCTTGAAGAAGGGCGTCGTAGTAAGCGATGTGCAGAAGGGAGGTTATGTAGATGAGGATTAGTTCTGTTGGTTACAGCATGCGACAGGGAGTGAAGAATATCAGAAGAAACCTTCTCTTCTCTCTGGCATCTGTAGGAACGATTGTTGCATGTCTTTTTGTGTTCGGACTATTCTATATAGTTCTTGTGAACTTCAGATCAGCCATTCATAAGATCGAAAGCAGTATCTCAGTATCCGTGTTCTTTGAACCGGGGCTTTCTGAGGAGGGTATCAATCTTATTGGAGAACAGATAAAGACCAGAAAAGAAGTAAATACTATCGACTATATATCTGCTGACAGAGCATGGCAGGAATTCTCGGAGCAGACCTATGATGATCCGGAAGCTGCAAGAGCGGCATTTGGAGATGATAATCCTCTGGCTCAGTCATCCTCCTATAAGATAACCCTGAGTGATGCAGGTAAGCAGGCTGACTTTATACAGTTCCTGGAAAGTATTGATGGTGTCAGAAAGGTCAGCAGTTCAGCTTATACGGCTGACAGTATATCGGCGATAAATGCATTTGTCGGCTATGCATCCTTTGGTATTATATTCATACTGCTTCTGGTCTCCATATTCCTTATAAATAATACTATTACCATAGGTATTACTGTAAGGCGTGAAGAGATCAAGATCATGAAGCTGATTGGTGCAACAAATGGTTTCGTAAGAGCACCATTCATAATAGAGGGAATACTCATAGGACTTCTTGGTTCTATTATTCCTCTGGTTCTTCTGTATTATCTATATGATATTGTTATTAATTATATAGCAGGCAGATTCACGATACTTAACAGCCTGTTTGATTTTGCAGCTCCTATGGAACTGTTTAAGCTTCTGATTCCTATCACGCTTGCGATTGGAATAGGAATAGGTTTCTTTGGAAGTCTTATCACAACAAGGAAGCATTTGAAGGTTTGATACAAACTATTAAAGGGACCTGCGTTTTCGTAGGTCCTAAGTTAACTGTAAAAGGAAACTCATGATGCGTAGGGTATTCAATAAAGAATATATTTACAATTTCATACTTGCTTCATTTTTCCTGGCATTAATGATAATAACGCTAAATGTTGCAACCAGACCATCTTCTGAGGTTTCTGATGCGAAGGTAGTATATGCTACTGCGACTGATGCAACTGATACTCCGCAAAGTGATGGACAGGGCGGAACACTTCAGCCGACATCAGAGCAGGGCAGCACAGAGCAGGGCAGCACAGAGCAGGGCAGCACAGAGCAGGGTACTACTGAGATCGAAAGTGGTGCAGAAGTAGATGACAGCCTGAAAAATGATACAAACGAGGTTAAGATAGAGAGTAATTCCACCCAGAATAAGACTGAAGGCGATGGAAGCGAAAAAGAGGATACCATCAGCAATGCTGAAGCCGCATATGCAAATGCGACTAGTGGTATATCTGCCGTGGAGCTTGCAGAGCTTACTAATGCTTATAGTAATACTCTAAAAGAGAAAAATGAACTCTCAGCGACACTAAACTCAATCATGGAAAGCCAAAACGATTTTATATCAAGACTTCATGATCTGGACGATATGATCATTGAATATCAGGATAAGATAGAGGAATTAAATGTCAAAATAGATGAAGGATATAATCTTCTCTATGAGATGCAGGTTTCGGTAAATGAGGCTGAAGAAAAGCAGAACCAGCAGTACGAGATTGTGAAGGCTCATATCAAGGAAGAATATGAAAACGGAAAATATACATATCTGGATGCGCTGTTCAGTGCAGTTGACTATATAGATATAGTTAATAAGGCTGAATATATACAGTCTATCGAGGCTTATGATAAGGGACTGCTTGATGATTATACCAGTGAGAAGCAGACTCTGGTAGATAAGAGAGCTCTTCTGATGGCTGTAACATCTGACATGGATGTTCTGGAGGGTGCATATCAGGATAAGCAGGATTCTCTGGAAATCCTGTCTGCTGAAAAGGAAAAGCAGATAAACAGTTATCAGGAATCTATAGATAATCTGAAAACCTCCATAGAATATCTGGAGGCCAAGGAGGCAGAACAGTCCGCCCGTATAGCATCTTTGGAGGCAAGCTCAAGCGTTACATTTACAATTTCCGGAGATTCCAGCTATACATATAATGGCGAGCAGTTTGTATGGCCTATGCCTACTTCCACATATATTACTTCAAACTTTGGATACAGAACAGCACCGACAGCAGGCGCAACCTCCTATCATAGAGGAATAGATATAGCCTGTACTCTGGGAAGCGAGGTAAAGGTTGCTGCATCCGGAGTGGTTATATATACAGGCTATCTGGGAAGTGCAGGAAATGCTGTTGTAGTAGATCATGGCAGTGGTATCTCAACCTGTTATTACCATCTGTCTTCCTTTGCATGTTCAGTTGGAGATTCTGTTACTGCCGGTCAGACTATATGCTACTCAGGTAATACCGGAGTATCTACCGGCCCGCATCTGCATTTTGCTGTAAGAGAGAATGGAGAATATGTTAACCCACTTAACTACTTCTCAACTATAGCAGATGATCAGAATGTCTCTAATACAGAGGGAAATTGATGTTTTTTTAAAACTGCACTCTCAGCCAGACATTCTAAGCTTTGGTCCGGTTGTTTTGCGACTGATGTATCATTGTCAAAATGAGAAATGAATAGTTGGAGATAATACTCTATTAAGAGTGGAAAATATGATAAAACAGAGGAGATGAAGGATATGAATAACAGTTATTCAGAGAACGAAATCACTCCATTTGAAGAATTAACTGAAAATGATGGTGTCGAAAAGCTTTCAGGAATAAGTGAAAGTAATCATAGAGCTGGTAAAAGCACAGCTCGTAGTTCTGCAAAAGGATTTCTGAAAAGAGCTGCGGCAGCAGGTTTAGCCGGAGCTATGGTGCTTGGAGCAGTAGGTGGCTGTGGGTCATCCCAAAAGACCGATGTTTCTTCCAATGACAGTCATGATTTTAACCTTTTTGGAAATTCCGATAAGGAGGATGATAATGCTGGTGCCGGAGCTGGTACAACGGGAGAATTTGATGCTGAATCCAGTGATGTGATTAAGAAAACTCAGGAGATAGAAAAGTATATCGATGGATATTTCTATTTTGATGAGGATGATACTAAACGGGAAGAGAGTTACTATGATGGCCTGATGAAGGGGCTGGATGATCCTTACTCTGTTTATTATACAAAGGAAGAATATGAGAAGATGATGGAGGACGATTCCGGAGAATTTGAAGGAATCGGTGCAACTGTATCGAAGAATCGAGACAATGGTACAGTTTATGTAGTAAAGCCTATAGCCGGCAGTCCTGCTGAAAAGGCCGGTCTTCTTCCAAATGACATAATAGTTTCCGTAGATGACCTTGAGGTTACTTCAGATATGGAGCTGGACTATGTTGTAGATCATATCAGAGGTGAGAAAGGAACTGAGGTGGTTCTCAAGATTTACAGAGAGGGCGAAAGCGATTATATCGATATTCCTATTATCAGAGATACGATAGAGAACAAAACTGTTGAGTACGAGATGCTGGATGATAATATCGGTTATATCAGTGTTGAACAGTTTATCGAGAATACGCCGGAGCTTTTTGAGGAGGCACTGGATGATCTTCAGAGTCAGGGTGCAGAAGGTGTGGTTATCGATATGAGAAATAACCCCGGTGGACTTCTTCGTGCAGTTATCGAGATGGTTGACTATATAGTCGATGATAAGGAAGTGGCAGAAGGATCAGGTGAACCCGGACTGCTTCTTCAGACCAAGGACAAGGATGACAATATCCTGGAGGAATACAAATGTTCAGATGGTCATAGTGTGGATATTCCTATGACAATTCTGGTTAATGGAAACAGTGCCAGTGCATCAGAGATATTTACCGGATGTTTAAAGGATTATGGTAAAGCGACTGTTGTTGGTACTACTACCTATGGTAAGGGAATAGTTCAGTCTGTCATAAAGCTTTCTGATGGTTCTGCTATCAAGATTACTATAGCTCAGTATTTCCTTCCTTCCGGAACAGCAGTTCATAAGGTTGGAGTAGAGCCGGACAAAGAGGTTGAACTGGATGATGATCTTAAGCAGAAGGTAACAATAGAGCATGATGAGGATAATCAGCTTCAAGAGGCTATAAAAACATTTGACTAGTTTATCGGTCGAAAAATAACTGCTTTATTTATAATGTTTATAAGAATCACTGAGGTACCAGATGAATAAGGAAATGATAGTTGTCCTTGATTTTGGAGGACAATACAACCAACTGATTGCAAGGCGTGTTAGGGAATGTAATGTATATGCCGAGGTTCATCCATACACTCTTCCTATCGAGGAGCTGAAGGCTATGAACCCTAAGGGAATCATTTTCACAGGAGGCCCTAATAGTGTATATCTTGACACTTCTCCTGCCTATACACGGGAAGTATTTGATCTGGGTATTCCGATACTGGGTATCTGTTACGGCTCACAGCTTATGGCTCATTTACTTGGTGGTAAGGTAAAAACTGCTGAAGTCAGCGAGTATGGTAAGACTGAGGTTGAACTGGACTGTGATTTTGAGAATAAACCTGTGACGGATAAAGCATATTCATCAATGCTGTATGCTGGCACTGCCCGCAATATGACGGTCTGGATGAGTCATACAGACTATATAGCTGAGGTTCCTGAAGGCTTTACAGTAACTGCTCATACTGCGAACTGTCCTGTAGCATCGATGGAATATAGTAAGGATGATAAGAAGCTCTATGCAGTACAGTATCATCCTGAAGTTCTGCATACAGAATACGGAAAGCAGATATTAGAGAATTTTGTATTGAAGATATGCGGCTGTTCCGGAGACTGGAGAATGGACAGCTTTGTTGAATCAGCTATTCGTGATCTTCGTGAAAAGATAGGAAATGGCAGGGTGCTCTGCGCACTGTCCGGCGGTGTGGATTCTTCAGTTGCGGCAGTTTTACTGTCAAAGGCAGTTGGAAAGCAGCTTACCTGTGTGTTCGTAGATCATGGTCTTCTTCGTAAGGATGAAGGAGATGAGGTTGAAGCGATATTCGGACCGAAGGGGAATTATGAGCTTAACTTCATCAGAGTAAATGCCCAGGATAGATTTTACTTAAAGCTTGCCGGAGAAACGGATCCGGAAAGAAAGCGTCATATTATCGGCGAAGAGTTCATAAGAGTATTTGAGGAAGAAGCGAAGAAGATAGGAGCTGTTGATTTTCTTGCTCAGGGTACTATCTATCCGGATGTGATAGAGTCTGGACTTGGTGAGTCTGCGGTTATAAAGTCTCATCATAATGTTGGCGGGCTTCCCGATCATGTTGACTTCAAGGAAATCGTTGAACCGCTCAGAATGCTTTTCAAAGATGAGGTGCGAAGATGCGGCCTTGAACTGGGAATTCCTGAATATCTGGTATTTCGTCAGCCATTTCCGGGACCGGGACTTGGTGTCCGAATAATAGATGATATAACCAAGGAAAAGGTTCGGATAGTTCAGGAGGCTGATGCCATATTCCGTGAAGAGGTTGATAAAGCAGTTCAGCAGTGGAAATGTGATGAGCTGGATAAGATATGCGAAGAAGCTGAAGAAGAAGGAATACATGTCGGAGGAATAGTTGACCCCGATAAGGCTGTGGGGCTTCCGGACTGGTATCCTAATCAGTACTTCGCTGCCCTTACCAATATGCGATCCGTTGGAGTAATGGGCGACTTCAGAACCTATGACTATGCAGTGGTTCTTCGTGCAGTAAGTACATCGGATTTCATGACAGCAGACTGCTGCAACATACCGTTTGAGGTACTGCAGAAATGTATGAACAGGATTATTAATGAGGTTAAGGGGGTTAACAGAGTAATGTTTGACCTGACTTCAAAACCACCGGGGACTATAGAACTCCTATAGTAAACAA
>DGRT01000100.1 GCA_002391105.1 Lachnospiraceae bacterium UBA4381
TCAAATGATAATAATTCATCAGATGAAAAAGAATCAAATGATACTAATTCTTCTGATGGTAGCGTATCAAATGGAACTAACACATCAGATAAAAATGTATCAGATGATAAGACATCAAATAATACTGTATCAGATAAATCCGTAGCTGATAACCAGTCAGATAATACTTCAAACAGCAAAACAGATGATGATAAAGCGGATACTACATCAGGAAATATAGAGAACAAAGATAGTATCTCTGATAATGCTTCAAATAACGATTTATATAATAACAATAATAATAATTCCGGCACTCTTAGTTTACTAGGGAACGACTCGGGTTCTCTTACTGCGGGTTCAGATTCTGCAGGAACTCCTATACAGACCTTTGGGGCACTTGATCTCGTAATAGTAGATGGAGCTGATGCAAATGTAGAGATTCCAGGCTATTCCTCAACAGATGAAATGGGTGGTTTTTATTACTATAATCCTGATACCCAAAAGATGGTAAGAGATACCGGTTCTGAAACCACAACCGGTTATGTATGGACTCCGGACAGTTCTGACGAGAATCATAGCGTGGTTTATAAGCTTCATATCGTAACACAGGGTTATGATGCTGTACAACCTAAGAATGTAGAGATACGCATCCCTATGAATATATTCAGAGATGAAAATGGTGTCTTTGCAGACAGGATTGAGCTGTCAACTGTTACAGAAGAAGAATATGAAGACAGAAAAGCTAATGCCACTAACCTTAATGGTATTAATTTCATTTATACTATCGATGAAGAAAAGAACGAGATAGTATTTACAAATGTCAGAGAACTGAAAAGTGGTGCTGACTATAACCTGTTCATTGCATATCATACTACGAAAAAAACGTATGAATATCTTGATATGTCCAAGACTGATCCCTGCTATGCAAGGGGTACCTTATATACTACAGATAGTGCAGGAAATGCAACTGAGGATCGAAAGGCTTCGCCTGAAATCCCGGTTTACATAAATACGTCTGCTGAGATTCAGAGTGTCACAAAGGTACTGAATCAGTCAAATGTTTATTACAAATGGCAAAGCTCCTGGGGGCAGAATCCGAATCCGAATGATAACGAGAAGGATTATGTTTATATGGTCTGGGAGATAGAAAGTAAGATTTCATCTTCCTCAGATAATCCAACAAAGATAACTCAGAAGTATGATTTTACACTATCAGAAGAAGCGTTCTCAGGTATTACGAATGCTAAAAGTATTGATAATACTCCAGTAAGCTTTACGCGGCCTATTCCAAATGGTGAGATACTTAAATATAAAATGGCAGGTAGAAATACCTGGCAGGTATGGGAAGACAGTTCAGACGAAGATAGAACTATAAAGAATCTAACTGAAAAAAATGGTACTACAAGAAAGGACTATATTCTGACCAGACTTCCTAAGGCATATCTTAAGGCAACTGATGAAATAAGTGCTTATGATATAGAGAATAAAGCTACCAATACAGTTACTCCCGCAAGTGGTGTGGATTCCAAAACTTCGGATTATGATGATGAAAAATATACATATGCTCCACCGGAATACAAGATGCCGCAGTCTTCATTTTCCATTAGCAAAGTGGGAGTATATACACCTAATGAGAATACTGTAAACAATGAGAAACAGATTTCCTCCTATGAGCTTGAAAACATAACAAAAGAAGATGCGGATGCAAGAACAGCCATTACGGGACTTCGTTATCATGTTACTGTGAATGCGGAGGATTTCCCATCTACTTTTGATACAAATAACCATCCTATTACCGCAAGAGAAGCTGATGCAAAGTATTATCAGAAAACTCCGGTTGAGTATATTCTTACCGATAAAAAGCTAGAACTATATAATCTTGAAACAAGGACGACAACAAAGAATCTTTCATCAGATGATTATGAGATGACTGGCTTAGATATTCAGTCTGTTATTAAGGCAGGTTATTTTGATGATGATTATAAGTCCTATTCCAATGTCACTTTAAATGACTACGTTAATATGTTGGATTCGGGAGAGATTACTCTGACGGATGGCTCAGATGCAGCAGCAGAAGAGAGTGCAAAAAGTGCAGAAAAAAGTGCTCTTGAAAGAAATGCTGATGGAAGTGCCATAGTCGAACTGCGTCTATTTATTAATGGTAGTGAAACTCCTGTTACTGTCGCTAAATATAATGCATATACGGGGAAATGGTTTGATGTAGATGAAGCATATGTGAAGCAGTCAGGTTCCAGATTCTCCGGATTTAGTAATATTTCATTTGTTGTACCGAATGTAACAGGCTATCAGCTATATTCTAAAAATAAATATTATGGTACTTATCTTAAGGCTTACCCTACAGTTACGCTTAAACCATCTGCAAAGGTATTAGAAGCTGTAGGTGAATCTGACAAGCTTCAGATGAATAACTTTGCTGATCTCATCGTAAATGGCAAAAAGTATGACCCGGCAACTAATACTTATGAAAATAATTATCAATATGGTCCTATAGAAAGAAGCGGTAAGGTATATGTTGCAGAGGCACAGAGAGAATCCACACTTACCAAGAAGTTTATTCCTACAGATTATAATGACATCATGAATGGCGAATATCTTGCCAACTGGGAAGTAGAACTGTATGAAAACATGCAGATCAGTCCTACTGAAAGTGTTCCAACAGTTCAGAGTGGTGGTACATTTTACGATCTGCTTCCTATAATGAGTACAGCAAGACTTGACGAGATTAAGATATATCCCTGGCTGGAAGGAAAAAGTGATTATGAAAAGGATCCTCTTATCGAAGGAGGAGATTATACTCTGGACTATTCTTATGAAACTGACCAAAGTGGGTTCAGGCGTGTCATGCTTAAGGCTGATATTACTAAGCCTGCAACCAGATACAAGATGATAGTACGTACTGTTCATACTCATTCAGATATTCTTGACTATGGTAGGGATATCAGGAATTCTGTATGCTACAAAACTGCTAATGTGGATCTTGGAGATGGAACTAAGGATGACGGAACAAAGAAGGATGGATCAAAGATAAAAGACGCAGATGTGTTTGCGGATATGGAAGAGATAACAGATAAGGACAAGAAGAAGTTCATGTTTTCTGAAGCAACTCATCATATTCCTGCACTTATCTCCACTATGTCGCAGCTTTCAAAGACAGTTTCCTCTGAGACAACTCCTTCTGCAAGATTATCAGCCATAGTATCCCCTGGCGAGGAATATACATATAACTATAGAAATATGAATTCAGGTCTTTCATATTCTAAGAATCTCGTAATCATGGATTCGATAGAAAACTATATGAGGGATGATGAAGGTAAATCCTGGAATGGTTCTCAGGCATTTGATAATACGAGGGACTGGGAAGGTATCCCGCTTCATTTTAATCTTCAGCTCCTGGAAAGAAAGGGAAGAGTTCCGGCTATTTACGTAACAAAAAAACAGGTAAATCTTGGTAAATATAATACTAATAATGTAGTCTATGACCCTGAGAAGGCAGATCCGGATAGGGAGACTATTCAGGAGGATGGTGTAACCAGATATGTTCAAAAGGTGAAAGAATCAGGCTTTGTTGAAGAAAACGGACAGATGGTACTCAAATCTACATTTGTTAATGATATTCTCGAAAATTATCCTGAAGATGGCTGGTTTAAGATTACGCAGAGATATGATGCTGCTCAGAATGATTATAAGTTTTATCTTGAAAATGGAGATGAATATACCGAATTCTCCAAGATAAAGGGATTTATCTTTGATTTTGGAGATGATGTAATATCTCCTGATGAAACTATTCAGTTCGGTCTTACCATGCGGGCTCCTATGGCAGTACCTGTATCAGCAGAGGATGGTGGTAAGGCATTAAAGACATATAATAATGTTTACAGATATCAGGATATAAGCGATGATAAAGAATTCAAGCCCGAGAATAGCGAGAGGGTAAGTCATTCCTTCACCCATCAGGATAAGACTGATGTTACATACCGGGTTGTGGGAGATGTCCGCCTTCGTAAGATAGATGCGGAGGATAATACTAAGGTTATCAAAGGGGCAGTATTCAGACTTAGTGGTACATCTGATTATGGAACTATAGTTGATAAGACTATGTCCACTAATTCAAACGGTATTATAACTTTCAGAAATCTTGAAAAGGGAACCTACTCTCTGACAGAAATAAATGCCACAAAGGATTATCAGCTGGCAGAAACAAGAGAGGTTAAGGTTGATGAGTATGGTATCGCTACTATCTCCAGTCCTGATGAACTGTACAGCTTTGACCTGACTATAGTTAAGAAGGATGATAATGGTGATCCTCAGAAGGACTATCGTTATAGCCTCAGTAGTGATTCGTCTGACTTTACTTCTCAGGAAACTGCAACCATAAATACAGGTACAGCACTGTTTGAAGGAATCAAAGCTGGTACATATCATTTATACGGGCATGATGGTGAAGAATATATCATCAGGCTTCAAAATGATACAGATGAGCATGGTAATGTAATTGACAGAAATATTATAGTTGAGCCTGTTTCAGGAAGTGGAGATACTGATACATCTGGCTCCTCCTCAAATGGTGAGTCTCATTATAGTGATGAAACTAATCATGCAGAAATAATGGTGGTACGTAAAGAGTATGGAATAGAAGACGTCCCGCGTTATCATACTGATATTGAATTTCTAAAGGTTCTGGTAAGTTATGATGAAAATGGAAATAAGGTTACCACGCCTCTTTCTGGGGCAGAGTTTACACTTACAACAGTAGGGAATGAAAGTAGCGATCACCCTGACATGAGTGGTTACAATAATGTCATTACCGAGACTGTGGAAAGCTCGGAAAATGGAGTTCTTTTTGAGGATATTGAGATAGGTAAATATCTTCTGAAGGAGACTGGAATTCCTGAAGGAGTTGCTCCGGATAATACCACATACTATGTCTGGGTACAAAATAATTCACTTACAAAGAAGACAACAGCTTCAGTATATCTCGATAAAAATCGTACCAGAGAGCTTACTAAGGAAAACTACGAATATGTAATAGAGAATAAGAAAGCATCTGAATTCTCTATTAATAAGCGCGATAATGTGAACATTACCGAGCCTCTTTTTGGTGCACATTTCGAACTGTATCCATATGGTACGGTTAACTCTGATGGTGAAATAACTGAATTTTCAAATGATAATCCCTGTCCGATAAATGAAGATGCTTTGGATAAGGTTTATTGGCGTTATACGTCTGAATGGTCAGCAGCAGCATATCATGTAAGTAGTGAACATAAGACCCAGTGGAGAATGACAGATACCAGTGGTCAGGCTACCTTTGGTAATCTTATGCCCGGTGTTGCATATAAGCTTATAGAAACCAAAGCACCGGCGAATCATAAAGACCTAGGCACTTCAGACGAAACCTGGGAAAGCTGGACAGTATTTGTACTGCCAAATGGAGAAGTGAAGATAAAAGATTCTTCAAACAACGAAGTAAGTCCTGATGATAATTCGTCCGAGGGTACTTCTGCAAATGCTTCTGATCTTAGCTATACACTTCTAAATGACAGAGTATATAAGCAACAGTTTCCTGTAACTAAAAAATGGATAGGAGCGTCAACTAACTGGGATAATAATGAGTTCCCTGTTTTTCATATGTCAACTGAGGAGGAAAAGGTAAATACAAAGGAAGCGACGATCAAAAAAAATTTATTTCAAACAAAGTTCAAAGCCGGAAGTACGTTTACAAGAGTAGATAGACAGGTAGAAAAATTTGCTGATTATCTGGAAGCATGGAAATGGATAGCAGAGAAGGAGGGAATAGTTGTTGCTGATGATCCGGATAGTCTCGCTGCATCTGCATCTGATAATGGATTTGTAAGGATAGATGCAAGATATAATGGACTTACAGATGGAGATTTGAGTCAAGGGGCAGAGTATAAAGATATAAATGATGAAACTCAGCATGTTGATTATAATAAAGAAGATGGCGTTATTTATATGACAACGGTAAATGGCCATACGTATTTTTGGAGTGATGCTGGTAAGATATATCTGCCCACATCGTGTAAACAATGGCTAAATAATAGTAATATGACAGGAGATGTTGATTTTACTGGATTTGCAGCTGATAGAGTTACAACAATGGATGGGATGTTTCAAGACTCTAAGAATATAACAAGTATAGAAATGCCCGATATTGGCAATAGTCATAATGTTATTTCCATGGAAAATATGTTTAGAGGAATGATTTCATTAGAAACGATAAGCTTACCTCTGGAATGGGATATGGTTAATAATAAATCTTTAGGATATATGTTTGAAGGGGACGAAAAAGTAAAATCAAGTATTGATTTTTCAAAAGTCAAAACATCCGCGACTCTAAAAAATATGTATCATATATTTTATCAGTTTGGTAAAAATAACGGTGGGGTTGAACAAACAATAGTATTTGGAGATGATTTTGTTACATCGGGTGTTTTAAATACATCTAATTTTAGAATCATAGGCGAGGCTGCTAATGTAACCAAGATTAGTTTTGGTAAACAATGTACATTTGAAAATGTTACAGATTTTTCTCATGTTTTTAGTTATGCTAGTTCGCTAAAAGAAATAGAAGGTTTACATTATTTTAATACTAAGAATGCTAAGACATTTCAGCAAGCTTTTTGTGGTTGTAAAGAACTAAAGAGTTTAGATTTGAGTTCGTTTACGACTGGCGGAGGTAAAAATAGTATTACATTAAGGAATATGTTCGATGGTTGTAACAGCCTTGAAGTAATCTATGCAAATCCATATGAGTGGCCGAATAATGAATCTCAGCCTAATAATTCTTTTTTCAAAAATTGTAATAATTTGTTATTAAGAATAAATGCGCCTGGATCACATATGAATAAAGACGGTGTCAAATATGCTGTGGTAAATGGTTCCCAGTATGATTCATCAAAGGGAAAAGAAGGCATCGATTATGCTTTAGATAGTAATGGGAATTATATTGGATACTTTACCAGTTGGACAGCTAGTCCGCATTATGAATATGTTGAATCAGTTTACAGAAATTCTCATCCAAACTATGATAGCGCATCTGTTGAGACTGACTCGATGTATGCGGCGGCATATAAACTAAGCTGTCACGTTGAAGATGAGGCTACAGGTAAGTATATTCCTGGCGATGACATTCAATATGCTGAAGCTTCATTAAGCAAAACCATCAATTCCTTCCAACCATTATCAGCTACTTCTGATAATGATGATAAAGCTGTAAAGGTTGATTATGTTACTACTAAAAATGTGATTCCGGCTTCTGAGTATAGTTTGTATGGAATTACAGAGACTCCAAGTGACGATGTCAAGTACGTTATTGAAAAGCTTTATATTGATGATGTTGAGGATACTTCTCATAAGCTTGCTGCAAGATGGGAGAAGTATAGTGACTCTGAGTGGGTCTGCAGTATGACGGTTTATGATCCAATGGCTGAATGCTATGTCTGGGAGGATAAAATCTCAGGATATACTACAGACCATGGATCCGGAGCAAAGCTCCATGTTGAGAAAGATACAGGAAATGCAACAATAAAAAATACCAAAGATGGGGAGACCCCTCCTGAGCTTGGTTCGCTGGTTCTTGCAAAGGAAATATTTGATGGTGAAAGCAGGCTGGCTGATGGGCTTAGGACAGAAGATGAGTTCGAATTCACCATAAAGCTAGAGAAGGGAAAATCAGCTACTGAGCTTCCCAATAAGGTTAATTATGGCGGAGTTACATTTACCAGGCAGGAAACAGCAGAAGGCACGGCTTATCTTCAGGCAACTGTTAATCTAAAGAGAGTCACAACGGAAACTATTAATGAAAAGTCTGTTATAAAGAATAGAATCATACTAAGTGATATTCCTGTGGGCTATACATATAGTATATCTGAAGCTTCTACTACTGATGATGGCTATACTGATGGTGGTGCTATAACTGCGGACGGAATAATGACTCCTAACGGAAATGGTATAGATCAATTTGGCGTAGATGGCTCAACCGGAACCATAGCTTTAGATACAAAAGATTCAGCAACAGGCGATATAACTGCATATGGAAGGAGTGTGACCTGGAAGAATACTATAGACATGGCAACACTTTCTATAGAAAAGCAACTGACCAGAAAGGTTAAAACTGGAAACACTATAGAAGATGCGGACATTACTTCAACAGATAAGCTCCTTAGATACGAATTTAAGGTCAGTCTGGGAGGTCTTATACCTGGTAAAGATTATTATTATTCAGATATGGATCATCCGACAGATAATAAAGGAAGCTTTATAGCGGATGATGCAGGAAGTGCAGTAGTAACTATATATCTGAAGCATGGTGAAACAGCTGATGTTTATGACCTTCCAGTCAAGTCTACTTATAGTGTAAAGGAGACTGTACCTGAGGAAAAGGGAGCAGAATATACTGCAGAATATAATGTCTATGAAAATGGTGGTTTAGTCGATGAAAAGACAGGTGAGTCCTTTGAAACAGCAGTTGAAGATCTGGATAAAACAAGTGAGAAGGTGACATTTAATAATACCAAGACAACAGAAAAGACTATTGATATTGACGTACAGAAGGTATGGATTGGCGACACCGAAAATGACAGAAAGGATATAGATGTTTATGTACAGCGTGTGAGCGGTACCAGAATAGAAACTCCTGATGATGGACAGGGTGGTAAAAGAACACTTACAGCTGAGAGTGGCTGGAAGGCTTCGTATACGGATATGCCGTTAATTTCAGCGCAGGGCGAGGAATACAAATACTCTATCAGTGAGCCGCAGGTTAATGGTTACAAGCTTGGAGAGGTTCACTCTGTGGTTGATATTGGTAGTGAGAAACTTGTGTATGGAACCTATGACCAGCTATATAGCTCATCAGATGATGGCTTTACTACCCCTCTTGCTATATTTGTTTATAAAAATAATCTTACATTTTATATTGAATCAGTTTCAGATGAGAATAAGCAGGAAAATGTATATGGTCAGATATGTAAGTATGGTGGGGATATCTACCTTTACTATGACAGCTATATTTATAAGTTAACAGATGATGGTACTAACAAGGTGGCTACTAAGGTTACAGATTTTAATCTTCATAGAAGCACACAGCCAAAGCTTATAACATATACTGATCCGCAGGATACTAATGTTTTACCAGAGCAGTACGCAGAAAGTGTTTATCCTAATAATGACTTAATTTTCTACATCGGAGGATATCAGGAGGGTGCAGATAACGGTATTTCAGCTATAAATTGCATGGTATTTAGAAATAGTTCAGGTGAAATAAAATATATTCAGTATAAAGATGCGTCAGGAAAAAACATGGTATATGCCATTAGTAAAAATGCGGATGGAGTTCACTACGATGCAGCCAGGGCATTTATACTGGATGATTCGAATGGAACTATAAGTGATCCGGATGGAAACCTAAGCTTTACAGTTACTAACGTAAAGTATAAGACTTATAAGTTGGTGGTAAGTAAGACTGTAGATGGCAATTTCGGTAATAAGATGAAATCCTTCGAATTTGATATTACGGTTGGAAGTATTAATGGAATTTATCCTATTAGGATTATTGATGGAAATGATACTGAGATTGGGGAGATTGAGTTTGTAAATGGTATGGCTTCATTTAAACTAAAGCATGGGCAGACTGCTGAGATCAGCGGACTTACAGAAAATCTGGAGGTGGCTGTAAGAGAAAAGGATTATCAGGACTATACTGTTAGCTCTTACAGTAGCGAGAGCACTTTGAAAGAGTATAAGGATGGTAATATACAGAGGATACTCCTAGATAAAGATGAAGCAGTATATTTCAAGAATACAAGAGCTGGACTCGTGCCAACGGGAATATTCATGGGATATGGTATGCTGCTTCTTGCCGGCGCCGGTATCCTTGGTTATATATATCTGAATATTCGGCGACAGAGAAAGCTCCGCAGTTCATAGCGAGTATTTACTTAAATTAAAGTATAGTGGTAAAGAATATCAGAAGCTTAGAAATAAAGATAAGCCATAAAGAATATCAGAGCCTGTATCAGGATAAAGCTTCAAAACATAAAAAGATAGGGATAAGAGTATTATATTCTTTATCTCTATCTTTTTAATCTGTAATATAAACGTGCGTGGAATCGAGAGTATATTCTGAGTTGACTTTAATAGTAACATCATGATAGTCATGGTGTAGTATTCCGATGTTATTAGGTTGGATTTTTATTAATAATTTGTTATTATATCTGTGTTCAGTATGTAAGTCAGGAGAGTTAAGGCATGGAAAGTAATTTGTTCAGAAAAAAGGCAATGGAGAAGATATCATCTCCGGAACAACTGTCTGATTATTTAAGGGTTACAAATCCCGGAATATGGCTAACGCTTACGGCAGTTGTTCTTATTTTGTTAGGACTCATAGCCTGGGCAGCAGTCGGAACACTGGAGACTACTGTTCCTGCCAACGCTTCTGTTGCTGGTGGGAATGCCAGTATATTTACAGTTGGTACCAATGCTGCAGAGCTAAAAACAGGAATGACTGTTCATATTGCTTCTGATGACTATATTATTTCGGAAATCAAGACAGATGAATATGGAAGAAGTATAGCAATCACAAAGGTGTCTCTTCCTGATGGGAGCTATGATGCCGAAGTTGTAGTGGAAGAGATACATCCTATTCAATTTTTATTTGAAAGCAGGTGAGATGCATGAAGGGACAGAAAATACCACCAACACTTACCAAAGGTGTAGCCAAGGTTCCTGTTGTTATGCAGCTTGAAGCACTGGAGTGTGGCGCAGCCTCGCTTGCTATGATACTTGCTTATTATGGAAAATGGATTCCGCTTGAGCAGGTAAGACGTGATTGTGGTGTATCCAGAGATGGTTCTAAGGCTAAGAATATATATCTTGCTGCCATGAACTACGGCTTTAAGGTAAGTGCATATAAAAAAAGTCCGGAAAATCTCAGGGAGGATGGGATTTTTCCGTGTATTATTCATTGGAATATGAATCATTTTGTTGTTCTTAATGGTTTTAGGGGTAACAAAGTATATATAAATGATCCCGCAAGGGGAAATGTAGTTGTTAGTTGGGAGGAATTTGATAATTCGTTTACAGGAATATGTATCATACCGATTCCATCGGAGGATTTTAAGCCGGAAGGAAAAAAGAAAAGTACAATCAGCTTTGCAAAAAAGCGTCTGGCTGGAGCAGGAGCTGCGGTTGCTTTTGTAATGATTACAACGGCGCTATCGTATCTTTTTGGAATTACGGATTCGTTGACATCACGAATATTTATGGACAGACTGCTGACAGGCATAAACCATAACTGGCTGTATCCATTTATTTCTATAATGATTTTGCTGGCTATAATACAGCTTATAGTTGCCTGGGCTCAGACCATATATTCCCTCAGAATAAATGGTAAGATGTCTGCTATAGGAAGCTGTACATATATGTGGAAGGTGCTCAGACTCCCAATGGAGTTTTATTCGCAGAGACTTGCCGGCGATATACAGGGACGCCTCCCGCTTAATGCCTCTATTGCAGAGACCCTGGTTAATACATTTTCGCCGCTTCTTCTTAATTCGGTAATGATGATATTCTACCTGATTCTCATGCTGAGGCAGAGTCCTGTACTTACATTAGTTGGTCTGGGAACACTTATTATTAATATATTTATGTCTCAGATTATAGCCAATAAACGTATGAATATCTCCAGGGTTGAGATGAGGGATGCAGGCAAGAAGTCTGCTGCAACCGTGACCGGCTTTGAGATGATAGAGACTATAAAAGCTAGTGGTGCAGAAAATGGATACTTTTCCAAATGGGCTGGCTATCAGGCATCGGTTAATCATCAGGCTGTGAAGCTTTCGAGAACAACAGCTATATGGGGGATAGTTCCTGTTTTTTTCAGCACTGTTGCAAATTATGTTGTGCTTCTTCTTGGGGTATATCTGACAATGCAGGGAAAGTTTACACTTGGAGCAGTTCTGATGTTTCAGGGCTTTCTTACTTCCTTTATGACACCTGCCGAAACACTTGTAAGCGCCGGTGAGATGATACAGGAAATGCGTACTCAGATGGAGAGAGTGGAAGATGTATTGGAATATCCTGATGATCCGGCTGTGGTTGATGGTGATGATGTAAAGGATCAGGAGCTGACTAAGCTTGGTGGAAATGTTGAGCTTAGAAATATTACCTTTGGATATTCCCGTCTTGAACAGCCGCTTATCAATGATTTTTCACTTACGATACATTCCGGAGAACGTGTAGCAATAGTTGGTGCATCGGGCTGTGGTAAGTCGACACTTTCCAAGCTTATATCCGGTCTCTATCAGCCCTGGAGTGGAGAGGTTCTTTTTGATGGAAAGCCCAGAGCTGCTTATCCCAGAGATTCTATAACAAGCTCAGTGGCGGTTGTTGATCAGGATATTATACTTTTTGAGGATTCGATTGCAAATAATATACGAATGTGGGACGAATCCATCAAGGATTTTGATGTTATTATGGCTGCCCGTGATGCTCAGCTTCACGATGATATTCTCAGAATGAAGGGAGGATATCAGCATAAGATTACTTCCGGCGGCAAGGACCTGTCCGGCGGTCAGCGTCAGCGTTTGGAGATAGCAAGAGTTCTTGCTCAGGATCCTACTATTATCATATTGGATGAAGCAACCAGTGCACTGGATGCCAGAACAGAATATGATGTAGTTAACTCCATTAAGGATCGTGGCATAACCTGTATAGTAATAGCACACCGGCTTTCTACAGTTCGTGACTGTGACAAGATTATAGTACTTGATCATGGAAATGTAGTAGAATGTGGGACTCATGATGAGCTTATGAGACTAAATGGTGCCTACGCGGAACTGGTAAGCAGCGAGTAAGGAGAACATTAATGGGCATATTTGAAGATCAGATACAGGAACGCAGAAACGCGGATATGAGGGTACTGGAGGAATCCTTTCAGAGAGTCGCCGGTGTTGTATTAGGCGAGAGGATGGCGGAAAGACTTGGTGATGAAAGGATAGTCACCAAGCAGGCTATAGATGAGATCCTTAAGTATTATCATTTGAAACCTGTAGATATTCCTGACAATATAAAAAAGACTCAAGATCAGCTTGATTATTCTCTTAGGCATTATGGACTTATGAGACGGGAAGTTATGCTGGAAAAGGGATGGTATAATGATGCGTTTGGACCAATGCTGGGATTCAGAAAAGAGGATGGAACACCTGTAGCATTTCTTCCGGATCATCTCTGGGGATATTATTACAGAGATCCGGAGACAGGTAAAAGGGTAAGAATAAATCATAAGACAGCAGATGATTTTGAGAGTGAAGCTATCTGCTTCTATAGACCGCTTCCTCTTAGGGAGCTGGGGATACGTGACCTTCTGGTATTTATGAAATCATGTATCAATATGAATGATATAGTTCTGATTATTATAGCTACACTTGCTGTAACACTTGTAGGTCTGTTGATTCCAAGGATTACAGCGGCTGTTACCGGTCCGGTGCTTAGCAGTGGAAAGAGTATGGCGCTTGTTGGTGCAGGGATATTTATTGTATGTATTACTATATCCTCCCAGCTTATATCAGCTCTGAACAATCTGTTATCTGAAAGGCTGGAGATCAAGACTTCACTTGCAGTGGAGTCCTCGATGATGATGCGTATCATGTCTCTTCCGGTGAGCTTTTTCAGAACACATAGTCCCGGAGAGCTTACCAGCAGAGCTATGTCAGTAAATGAGCTGTGCAATATGATCCAGACTATGGTATTTACTACAGGACTTACGTCTCTCAGCTCGCTTTTATATATAACGCAGATATTTCACTTTGCACCGTCACTTGTGATTCCGTCGATTCTTATCATACTGGTTACAGTATCATTTTCTGTTATCACAACCCTTGCACAGGTGGGAATCAGCAGCAGGTTAAGAGAAAATATGGCACAGGAATCCGGAATGAGCTATTCGATGATAACCGGTGTTCAGAAGATCAAGTTGGCAGGAGCAGAGAAGAGGGTATTTGCCAGATGGCTGAATCTGTATTCGAAGGGAGCAGAGCTTACATATAATCCTCCGACATTTCTGAAGATAAGTAGTGTTATAACTACCGGTATAAACCTGTTTTCTACTATCATTTTATATTATCTGGCTGTTAAAAATGGTGTGGATCAATCATCATATTATGCATTTACAGCAGCATATGCATCTGTAATGGGAGCATTTACTGCACTTTCGGGAGTAGCTATATCCGTTGCTCAGATAAAGCCGATTCTGGAGATGGCTAGGCCTTTTCTGAAGGTTGCTCCTGAAGTTGCCGAGAATAGAGAGATAGTCACTAAGCTTTCCGGCAGGGTTGAACTGGATCATGTATCCTTCCGTTATGATGAAGGAAGTCCATATATACTTGATGATATCTCAGTTAAGATAAAGCCCGGTGAATATGTGGCAGTAGTTGGCAGAACCGGCTGTGGTAAGTCAACCCTTATCAGAATCCTGCTGGGCTTTGAGACACCTGAGAAGGGTGCGGTTTATTATGACGGCAGAGATATTAATACCATGGATCTCGGTTCTCTTAGAAGAAATATAGGTACGGTTACTCAGGATGGCGGACTTTTCCAGGGAGATATATTCTCTAATATTACAATTACTGCTCCGTATCTTACAGTGGAAGATGCCTGGGAGGCTGCTGAGACAGCCGGGATTGCTGATGATATCAGAGCTATGCCTATGGGAATATATACATTAATCTCGGAAGGTCAGGGAGGCGTATCCGGTGGTCAGAAGCAGAGACTTATGATAGCCAGAGCGATTGCTCCGAAGCCGAAGCTCCTCATATTTGACGAAGCAACCTCGGCGCTTGATAACAAGACTCAGAAGCAGGTATCAGAGTCACTGGATGCTATGGGATGTACACGTATAGTAGTAGCTCACAGACTTTCAACTATTCGTCACTGTGATCGTATTCTTGTTCTGGATGGAGGACATATAATCGAGGATGGTAATTACGAAGAGCTTATAGAAAAGGGTGGGTATTTTGCTGATCTTGTCGCCAGACAGAGACTGGATTTAGAGACTTTATAAAAGTTGAGAGTGCATTATAAAAATGAGTGTGTCAAATGTAGTAAGCATTTAACACACTCATTTTATTTATGCTTAGTCAAAAACCTTATTTATTAGCAGGCTTTTTGTTTTTTGACTCGAGCTTTTTCTCATATGCTTCGTTAAATGGAGTAACATCATCCTTCTTTACAGCATCAAACCAGTGGAACTTCTTCTGAACGAAGTAAAGGACTGCTATATATACTATATCGACAACAATAGTGAGAATTACTCCTCCTATAGTTTCATCTGTTTGTACTTTTCCGATACCGAATCCGGAAAGATAAAATATGGTCATATTATTTGTGATATGGATAGCGGAAGATGCTTCTATACCTCTACCTATCCAGGCCATTATACACATGGCAGCGCCGGTACATAATATTTCTATTTTTCCTATACCGTTGTAAGGATGGAACATCATGAATATTAGTGATGAAACGATTACTGCTATTATGCGGACACGGAACCAGGAAGTTATAGTCTGAGTTATTAATGAACGGAAGATATATTCCTCCGCAATACATTGAAAAGGACAAAGTAATGTGCAGGTAATCAGACCGGCAATAGAGAATTTTCTTATGTTGTCGTCTTCATTAGTAATAAAAGTATATATTGCAACTGGTACAGCACTTACTATAAGGCATATCAGAAAGCATTTTACAAATACGCCCATTCTCCATCCACCCTTTGAAGAAGAGTATGATGAAAATGGTCGATCACCTACTATTAAAGATGCAAAGATTAATGATGGAATTAATAAAGCAAGATTACCAAGACTAAGTAATGCTCCGGATAATGAATAGGTGTTGAATGAATCATATCCACCCTTCATTGATTCGATTATCTCTTGTATATTATTGCCTCTGGCCATTTCTATAAATGATACAGCCAAAGTTAATACATTAGATAATACAAAAAAGAAAAGTGATGTAAGTAGCATAACTAGTATTGGTTTGTACCATTTGTATGACTTAAAGTTTTTCGGATGTTTCAGAAAATCCTGACTTATTTCAGTATTCACTTTGTTTCCCTCCTCGTATAATAATAAGATTTATTTCAGTAACATATGTAAAATACAATTTTTTTTATTTAATGTCAACAAATAGGATTATTTGTTAAGATTATAAAAAAGATAAAATAATAGATATTGACAAAAGCGTAAAAATATAATATCTTTTGTATCACAACGACTAATACAAACTATACATTTTATATGTACTTATTTGGAAGAAAGAGGTTAGATAATGGTTATAAAAATAGATGAATATTCGGATATACCTATTTATATGCAGATAAGAAATCAGATAGTGATGGGGATATCCAGTGGTGAACTGAAGCCCGGGGAGCAGCTCCCTACGGTCAGGGCGCTGGCACTGGAAATAGGAATAAATACTATGACTGTCAGTAAAACCTATCAACTCCTTAAATCAGAGGGCTATATATTTACAGACAGGAAGAATGGAGCAAGAGTCCGGACTGAGATAGATAAGTCAGGTCAGATAACTGAAGCGAATAAGGCTGAGCTTCGCAGAATAGTATCTGAGGCAAGATTATCCGGAGTTTCAAAGCAGGATATTATCAGGCTGATAGATGAGTATTATGTATAGTCTGGTTGTAGTAAGTAATATTTAGTTTGATTGTATTAAGTATATGTTTAGCTTTTAAAGATAGAATTATAGGAGTCTGGTCATTATGATGAATATTATGCCCTTAGTACTGGTATTAATCTTTATAGTACCATTATTTATTATTACATATTTTGTGATGTATCCAAAGAACTGGCAGAAAAAAAGATTTTTCTTTGGTATAAGGAATAGAAAAGAATATCTGGAAAATGATGCGGAAGTTTACATAACTCAACTGACGAATAAGGCGAGAAAAAATGCATTAGCTGTTCTGATAATTTTCTGCTTATTTTCATTTGCAATTCTTTTTATAAAAGATCCTGACAGACAGATGATACTTTTTACCTCTATGGTAATCATTTTTCTGGTAGTAATATCTCTGCCATATATGCTTGGAAATTATGAAATGAAAAGATATAAGAAGCAGCTTGGAATAGAGGCAAGGAGTGGACTGAGGTATGCCGATATAACCAGTATTAATGCGTCTCATGCATTAAATAAAGTGCAGATGATGGTACCGGTTATATTGACGGTTATTATATTTTTTATATCTCTTTTATATGATACCGGAATAATCAGCCTGGGGTTAAAAGCCGGAAAAATGTATGCAGGAAGCTATATAGCTACAGGGATTTCAGGTTCATTTTTATTTCTTTCCATGCTCTTTGTTCCGATGGCTGTAATGATGGATAATTACCGAAGTTCGATAGTTTCTGAGGACAGCAACGAGAATGCCAACTATAACAGAGCTATGAAGAAGATATGGGCAGACGTATGGATCAGACTGCTTTGGCTAAATGTAATCGCAATGTGTTTATCAGCGGCTTCCATAATATTCCTGGGAAATGAGATGGCATCGATTATAGTTTTAGGACTTTATTTTGCCGGGATAGTCCTCACGCTTGGAATATTCATATCCCATAGTTCGGTATTGAATAAGAAGTACAGCGATATTATCGAGCTGGAAAATGATGATGACGATTATTGGATAATGGGAATGTTCTACTACAATCCTTCTGATTCAAGGCTTAATGTTGCAAGAAGAAATGAAACCGGCGGCACTATCAATATGGCGCATCCTGTTGGAAAGATTATATCAGTAATAAGCATTTTGCTTTTCATCTTCGCCGTGTGTGCATTATTCTGGATGGCAAAGGTATCAGAAACGGAAATGATGGTAAGTATCTCAGATGGTCAGATTATCTGTCATCAGCTTAGAGATGATTATAAGATAGCTGTAGATGACATTGTGGAGCTTAAATATGGCGATAACCTATATGAAATGACTGTAGCCAAAACTGCAGGTGTAGGTACAGCAAAGGTTTTAAAGGGCAGATATAATATAAATGGCGAATCAGGCTGCAGGGTATTCATTAATGCGAAAGAGAAGTCGTATATAAAGATTGTAACCGATGAGAATACATTTTATATCAATGAAGATAGTAAAGAGGAAACAATCAGGCTTTATGATGATATAAATAGTATGCTCGGGAAGTGAGACATAGTGTGTCCCATCCCCTAAAACAGGGCATTTGCTCGCTTTGTGTCCTGTAAATCGGGGATGAGATCAGGCAGACTGTCAGTTGAAAGGAGGAACGCAAATGGATTTACAGAAGATAGGAGTTTTCTTAAAGGAACTTCGTAACGATGCAAATCTGACACAGGAGCAACTGGCTGAAAAGCTGGGTGTATCAAGAAGAACGGTTTCGCGCTGGGAAACCGGAAGTAACATGCCTGATCTGGATATACTTATAGAATTATCTGACTATTATCAGGTTGATCTCAGGGAAATATTAAATGGAGAAAGGGAAAGCGAGAAAATGAACAAGGAATTGCAGGAAACTGTACTTCAGGTTGCTGAGTACAGTAGTGAGGAAAACAGAAACAGTACTATTATAGTGCGAAACTACTTTATAGTAGGTATAGCGGCACTTGTAATAAATGTAATAATAAACTTTCTAAATATGGGAGATACCTTCTGGGTTGGATTCCTGAAGGGGGCTACATTTATAATTCCTTTATTATCTATGGTAATGGGCTTTTTATATACTACAGGAAGGATGGAGAAGATTGCAGCATTTAAGGAGCGTTTACGTGGTGGTATAAAGGAGGATTAGTAATATGAGGAGTATGAATAAGCTTATATATATTGGATTTATGATAATAGTTGCATTACTGATTATTGAAAGATTCTGGTTTTCTATTCCGGATATTGTGGCGATTATTCTTAGTATTATAGGTATTGCAGTTTTTGGAGTGGGAATGTATCTGGATAGAAAGCAAAAAGGAGGTTGTAAGAATAAATAGCATACAGCTTTTCGTTTTTTTGCTTTGATTTATCATATAGGTTATGATAATATATCGAAGTTATGGAAAAGAATAATTCACTTAGAAATTCATTTTTACTTTTACTGACCGCTATTATCTGGGGGACATCATTTGTAGCTCAGGCGGCAGGCATGGAATATGTAGGACCATTCACCTTTAGTGTAGTTAGATATATACTTGGGGGACTGGTTCTTATTCCTGTTATCTGCTTTATCAGAAAGAGGCAGGAGAACCCTGCTGACCTGAAGCTTTCGATAAAGCATGGGATAGTTTGCGGTATCATACTGACTGTAGCCAGCAATTTCCAGCAGCTTGCCATGCTCCGTGCATCAACAGGGAAAGCCGGTTTTATAACAGCACTCTATATTATCCTAGTCCCTGTCATAGGAATATTTTTCAGAAAAAAGACCAGCCCGCTAATATGGGTGTGCGTTGTGCTTGCACTGGTAGGGCTGTATTTTTTATGTATAGGCAGGGGTAATTCGTATTCCTTTGAAATATCAGATGTACAGCTTCTTGCCTGTTCAGCAATGTTTTCCATTCATATACTTTATATTGACCATGCCAATGAAAAGGGTGTAGATGGAGTGGTGATGTCCAGCACACAGTTTCTGACTGCGGCTGTTATAAGTATGATATTTGTATATCCTGTGGATGCCGGAATATATGGTATGGCTCCTTCCTTTGAGCTGATCAAAAATGCATTTCCATCTCTTTGCTACTCTGGCTTTATGGCATGTGGAGTGGCTTATACACTTCAGATAGTGGGACAAAAGGATGTAAATCCAACTATTGCCTCACTTATCATGAGTCTGGAATCAGTTGTTTCGGCAATATCCGGATTCCTGATACTGCATCAGAAAATGTCTGTTGATGAAGTGATCGGTTGTGTGATAATGTTTGCGGCTATTATTCTTGTTGAGCTATCCAAGAGTCCGGTATTTATGAAAAAGCGCTCAATATAAGGTTTTTACTTGAAATTGCAGAGATTATGGGGTATGATTTTGTTTTAACTCATGTTGGAGGTCGGATATTATGATTCTGGCAAGTGAATGGTTTACTGAGATAGCAGAAACCTTTGAAAAATGCTTTATCAGAGATGACAGATATAAGCTTCTTCTAAGTGGTATAGGAGTTACGGTTAAGGTTTCTGTTCTGGCGGCAATAATGGGGCTTATAATAGGATTTCTTATAGCGCTATGTAACCTGTCAAAGAAAAAGCCACTTAATGTTATAGGTAAGATATATACAGATGTTATCAGGGGTACGCCTTCAGTAACACAGTTGATGATCATATATTTTGTAGTTTTCAAGACGGTGGACTGGCCTAAATGGATTATAGCTGCTATAGCATTTTCCATCAATTCAGGTGCTTATGTATCTGAGATCATTCGTGCAGGAATTCTGTCCATAGATAAGGGACAGACTGAAGCCGGAAGATCCCTGGGACTTAGCAAGGGGCAGACGATGGTAAGTATTATAGTTCCACAGGCAGTTAAGAATATCTTCCCTGCCATGTGTAATGAATTTATAACTCTTATCAAGGAAACGGCTATAGTTGGTTACGTTGGTCTTGTAGATATACAGAAGGCCGGTGATTTCATCAAGAGTGCAACCTATGAGGCTTTTATGCCACTTATAGCAACAGCTATTATATATTTCGTAATAATAAAGGTTCTCACACTTTTACTTGGTAATCTTGAAAAAAGACTTCGTAAGTCAGATAACAGGTAGGAGGTTAATTGCATGATCAAGGTAAAGAATCTCCATAAGAGCTTTGGACCTAAGAATAACAGGCGCGAGGTTCTGAAGGGAATAAATGAAGATATAAATGATGGTGAAGTAGTAGTTGTAATCGGACCCTCAGGCTCCGGAAAGAGTACATTTCTAAGATGTCTTAACAGACTTGAGAAACCGGATTCAGGTGAAATATGGGTCGATGATGAGGATATTACAGTTCACGGAGTAAATGTAAATAAGGTTCGTGAAAAGATGGGAATGGTATTTCAGCATTTTAATCTGTTCCCGCATCTTACCGTTAAGAAAAATATTACTCTTGCACCGGTCAAGCTGAAGAAGATGACGAAGGAAGAGGCAGATGCCAAAGCCATGGAGCTTCTTAAGATAGTAGGACTGGAGGACAAGGCTAATGAGTATCCGAAACAGCTTTCCGGCGGACAGCAGCAGAGAATCGCAATAGCAAGGGCACTGGCTATGGAACCGGAAATAATGCTTTTTGATGAACCTACATCAGCTCTTGATCCTGAAATGGTTGGTGAGGTTCTGGAGGTTATGAAGAGACTTGCCAAGAGTGGTATGACCATGGTGGTAGTTACACACGAGATGGGATTTGCCAGAGAGGTTGGTTCCAGAATACTCTTTATGGATGACGGTGTTGTGCTTGAACAGGGTACTCCACAGGATATATTCGAGAATCCGCAGAATGACCGTACCAGAGATTTTCTGAGTAAGGTGCTGTAGATAAGCTGATTAGGTACTTTCTAGAATGTGCTTATCAATAATTATATAGATTGTGTTTTTCCGGATATGTAACTGCATTTTTATTCATCAGTAGAATTATCCGGAAAATGACATATAAAATATAGAATCTATTTTATAATAAGGAGAAAGATTATGAAGAAGATTAAGAAGTTATTAGCACTTGGACTTGCTGCAGGTATGATGCTCACTGCAGTCGGATGTGGTGGAAGTAAGGATACTGCAAGCGTAGAAGAAAAGAATGAGATAGTATTTGGTACTAATGCTGAGTTCCCTCCATTTGAGTTTGTTACATCAAACGGTGTTATCGGAGAGTTCGATGGTATCGATATGGCAATCGCTAAGAAGATTGGCGAGGATATGGGTAAGGAAGCTAAGATCAATAATATGGAATTTGATTCACTTCTCCTTGCGCTTGATAATGGTCAGGTTGATGCAGTTATTGCCGGTATGACAGTAACAGATGAGAGAAAAGAATCCTATGATTTCTCGACTCCTTACTATACAGCAACACAGGTTATGATCGTGAAGAATGACAGTGATATCCAGAAGGCTTCCGATATGGCTGATAAGAAGATTGTTGTTATCCAGGGATATACAGGAGAAACCTGTGTTCAGGATCTTGGATATAGCTATGAAGCATTCAAGAAGGGTACTGAAGCTGTCATGGAGCTGGTAAATGGCAAGTGTGATGTTGTAGTTATCGACTCAGCTACTGCAGAGAAGTTCGTTGGAGATAATGAAGGTCTTAAAATAGTAGAGGATACTGATGCATTTGCAGCCGAGGAATATGCTATCGCTGTTAAGAAGGGTAATACTGAGCTTCTTAATAAGATAAATAACTCAGTTAATAAGCTTCTTGAGGATGGAACTATATCAGAGCTTTCAGCTCAGTATCTTGATATGGATACATCAGAGGAAGGATCATCAACAGATGCTGAATAATCTGATGATATGAATGTCTGTGTATTAACTACATAAATTGATATTTTTTTAGAAAAGATATGATAGCCTGTTTCATGGACAGGTTATCATATTTTTTGTCTGTAAAGGTTACTTTCCGTTTCTTTTTTTAATGAACATTTTGTGATAGAATGACATTAGTGTCAAAAATCAAAAGGAACTTTGGCACATTCCATTAGAATTACTTCGAAAAAAGGAGGGGATATTATGCCGGAATGGTTAAAGAAAGCGATATTCTATGAGATATATCCACAAAGCTTTTATGATACAAATGGTGACGGTATAGGTGATATCGAGGGAATCATACAGAAGCTGGATTATATAAAATACCTTGGAGCAAATGCTTTATGGATAAATCCATGGTATGATTCGCCCTTTAAGGATGCCGGGTATGATGTCCGTGACTACAAGCTGGTAGCTCCGCGCTATGGTACTAATGAAGATGCAAAGAGGCTGTTTGATGAGGCACATAAAAAGGGAATCCATGTGCTTCTGGATCTTGTGCCCGGACATACCTCAGAAGAACACCCCTGGTTTCTGGAGAGTAAAAAGGCTTTAAAAAGAGTGGATGGAAAGCTGAAAAAAAATGAGTATTCAGATAGATATATCTGGTCGGATTTCTGGTTATCCGGAATGGCAGGTCATCCTTATATTGGTGGAGAATCAGATAGAAATGGAACATATATGCTTAATTTCTTCAAATGTCAGCCTGCTCTTAATTATGGATTTGCCAATCCAAAAGAAAAATGGCAGATGTCCTATAAGGATGTAGAGCCTATGAAGACACTTAGGGCCATGATGGATGTTATGAAGTTCTGGCTGGATATGGGCGCTGATGGATTCAGGGTTGATATGGCAAATTCACTTGTCAAGGATGATGACGATGACAAATCCTGTACCTGTTCTTTATGGCGCACAGTACGTAATATGCTTGATAACCAGTATCCAGAGGCTGCACTTGTTGCTGAATGGAGCAATCCCTGTCAGGCAATCAATTCTGCAGGATTTCATATGGATTTCTATCTTGATCATATTGGTAATGGTTATAATTATCTGCTAAGGGAATATGAGGCTTACAGAGATCCCAGAGAGATTCCGGATAGGAGCTATTTCAAAAAGGACAGCGGATGCGATATAACTGAATTCCTGCTGGATTATATCCCTAAGCTGAATGCCACAAAGGATAAGGGCTTTATAAGCTTTATAACCTGCAATCACGATACACCACGTGCTGCATTTACATTAGATGAATCAGAACTAAAGGTGGCATATGCAACACTTCTTACTTTGCCGGGAGTGCCATTTATATATTATGGTGATGAGATAGGTATGAGATATATAGAGGATATGCCAACCAAAGAGGGAGGTTATACCAGAACAGGCTCCAGAACTCCTATGCAGTGGGATGATTCCTATAATATGGGCTTCTCAAAGGCGGACTCTGACAAGCTTTATCTGCCGGTTGATCCGGAAGGACCTAATGTAAGAGACCAGCAGCTTAGACGCGATTCACTGCTTAATACACTATGCGAGATATTGAAGCTTCGGCATGAAGAAGACTCGTTGGATGCCGACTCGGATTTTGAAGTTATTATGGGAGAAGAAAACCAGCCCTTCATATATAGAAGAGGCAGGCTTATAATACTGGTCAATCCTTCTATAGAGTCCAATACCATAAATGATCCTGGCTTTATTCTAAGTAATTATAAAGCGGAGAACATAGAGAAACTCTATAGCATAGGTGAGACAATATTTGACAAAGACACTATTAAAGTAGGAGCACAAAGCTTCACAATTATCACCATGTGACAAGGGGACAGGCACCTT
>DGRT01000053.1 GCA_002391105.1 Lachnospiraceae bacterium UBA4381
CAACCGGAGTTACACAGACCGGACAGCCGGGACCTGATATAAGCTGTATATTCTCAGGAAGCAGAGAACGTATTCCCAGTCTGAATATTTCATGGGTATGGGTTCCGCATACTTCCATTATACGAAGAGGTCTTCCGTCATAGCTCTGGATGATCTCTTTTGCGTTTTCTATTACTTCATTCATGATGATTTCCTCATATTTTTGTCTATTATAGTTATGCTTCTTTGAAGCTTTGGCATATCAGCCTGCCGGAAGTAAATCCTGTTCTATGCAGAGAGACATTTTCTTTACCATATAGGATAAGGTAAGGAGTGGTTACTGTCTCAGAAAGAGCATAGTTATCGCTTGCCTTTTCTTCGTTTGTCGCGTATCCAATGGTAAGGAGTGGTTATTGTCTCGGAAAGCGGAAAGTAGTTCGGGCTTCCTTACCATATGGGAAAGGTTAAGTAGTGGTTACTGTCTCGGACAGCACATAGTAGTTCGGACTTACTTATTATATAGGGCAGACTAGGAAGCGGAGTAGTGGTTTATCTTGCGTGGCTGGGAAGTCCTGCCAGAATACCTTCTGTCTCATTTTCATCATCCGCTGTTATCTTTGCGATAGCAACCCCTGCATGAACCATTACATAATCGCCCGGTTCAAGATCATCGAGAAGCTCAGCGCTTACTCCTCTTTTGGCACCGCTTGCATCGATTATGGCGGTTCCGTCTTTGACACTAACAACCTTTGCTGATAGTCCTACACACATTTTATATTCCTCCTGTAAATGTTATATTTGCTTTGAGTAGTTACATTTTATGCTGCTTTTCAGTTCATGCAATCAAGGAATCCGTTTATCTTGGAATGAATCCCGTCTCTCGATAATGAGGCTCTGCCTTATATAGATAGGATAGTCATATTTGCATGACCTGATTAAACTTATACTAAAGGTGGCAGGTTGTCCGTACCTGCTGCGTTAAATAATCCGTACAATGCCTGACCGACTGCTATACCTCCGTCATTTGGCGGTATGAGACTGTGGCGGAGAACCCTGATGCCCTGACTTATGAGTTTTTGTTCTGTAAGAAACAGAAGCAGCTTGTTCTGGAATACACCACCGCTGAGTGCAACAGTTTTTATTCCGGTTGTGTCGCAGTGCTTACGGCAGGTTCCGGAAATGATCTCAGCAAGACCTAGGTGGAAGAGGAAGGCGAGGCGTTCTCTCATTTCCTTACGGTCAATGCTGCCGGGTTCTGCGATACTATCTGTTGCTACGTTGTGACCGGATGTACCATCAGTTATTTTACTGTAGCCAGATTTAATACTTAATGCTTCATCACTGTCGGATATACTACCTGCTGCTACGTTGTAGTCTGATGTGACATCAGAATAATTTATGTAATCAAGATAGCGTGCTGCAATGGCACATGCAAGTAAGCTAGTGTCACATTCCTCTATAGCCTTGCGAAGGGCGGGCACTAATGTCATTTCATATTCCAGATATTTATCATAGATATCAGATGTATTATCAATGTTTATTTCATTTATATTATTTAAATTGTTTAAATCACTTAACTCTGAATAATTATACACTTTATTAGTGTCTTTTTTATAAATATCCATGTAATCACAGATAGCAGCTTTGTGATGTAAAAGCTTCCTCAGATACCGCTCTGCCTCAAACATAAGTGCTGTCGATGCTTCACCCTCAAAGGTTGAGCTTCGTCTGATGCCAAGTATAGCACTAACAGCATCAAATAGTCTTCCTGCACTTGTGGAGGTTACTGTATTGACACCGGTTCTTATCATGTTGGATAGTATGCTGTATTCCATTTCTGAACATAGACCAAGTTCGCGTATCATTTTATGGATATCGTATCCGGGATTACTGTTCAGAATAGATACCGCTATTCTCCAGCCTTCCTTAGAAGAAAGGTCGCCGCCCGCCTGCTTAAATGGGGTTATATGAGACAGCCTTTCAAATCCATGAACGCTGCATCTGAGATATTCTCCACCCCAGATGGTTCCGTCTGTTCCGTAGCCTGTTCCATCAAAGGATACACCGATTACTTCGTCCAGATAATCATTTTCTGCCATACAGCTAAGAATATGTGTATAGTGATGCTGAACCTCAAGAACGGGTAGTCCCAGTCCTTTTGCAACTGCAACGGTATTGTATTTAGGATGCATGTCACAGACTACAAGCCTTGGACTTACCTCCAGCAGCTCCTCCATTCTTTGTATGGATTCTTCCAAAGCATTTACTGTCCGGATATCAGCCATATCGCCAACATATGCGGACGGATACAGAAGTCCGTTTTTAGCAATGCAAAATGTATTCTTCAGCTCTCCTCCGATAGCGAGTATCTGTCCCGTGACCTCCCGGCTTATCATGATGGGAAGAGGGGCATAGCCTCGTGATCTTCTGATCATATAAGGACTGCCTCTGTAAATATCTGTTACGGTGTCGTCTGCTCTTGTCCTTATGGTTCTGTCATTGCTGAGAGCAAGATCGGTAAAATCCGCTATCTCATCTATAACATTTTCATCCGTTCTGCATATAGGAGCACCGGATACATTTGCACTTGTCATTATCAGAGAGTCTGATATATCCTGATCGTCATCGTAGTCAAAAAGCAGACAGTGAACCGGAGTATAGGGAAGCATTACGCCTACATTTGGATTGTCAGGTGCAACTGAGGGTGCCAGCCCGGTAGCTTCTTTTTTTGGTAGTAAAACTATGGGCTTCTGATGACCTGTCAGAAGTTCTGTTATCGTTTGTTCGGTTCTGCTTATACTGGGTTTATTATCATCGGTATCTATGCCGGTGTCAGTCCCTTTGTTATCGATATCATTTAACGCATTTTCTATCTTTTCGTTTGGACTTATCGTTTTGCTGATAAGTTCATCATACAGATCGTGCGTAAGGTAACATTCCCGCCTTACTGTATCCATATCCTTCATCATTACAGCAAAGGGTTTCATAGGTCTATGCTTCAGGAGCCTGAGTCTACTGACTGCGTCCTCATTTTTTGCATCGCAGCACAGGTGGAAGCCTCCTATACCTTTTATGGCAACAATCTTTCCGGCTTTGATTGCTTTTCTCGCGGCAAGGATTGCCTGTCGGGATGCTTCAACTCTGTTTAATTCATGTTCCTGATTATTTATTCGTAACGCATTTGTTTGATTTGATTCATCCGAAGAAACGTATTTATCCGTTTTATATTTTTTATCAGAGGGATCGAAAGTATATAGTACCGGACCACAGTTAGGACAGCAAACAGGCTGGGCGTCGTAACGTCTGGTCTCCGGATGAGTATATTCATACCCACACTCAGGACACATGGCAAAGCTCTTCATACTGGTACGTTCACGATCATAGGGCATGGAGTCCAGTATGGTAAGTCTTGGACCACAGTTAGTACAATTTATAAAAGGATGCATATATCGGCGGTTGTTCTTATCAAACAGCTCTTGCCTGCATTTATCACAGATTGCAATATCCGGAGATACAAATATATCACCGGCATCCCTTTCGCTTTCGATGATCTGAAAATCAGGAAACTCCGGAAGGTCAGTAGTCCTCAGTATAATATTTAATATAACTGCGCGTTCAGGAGGATTTGTCCTTAGTTCCTTTATAAGATTGTCTATGCTATCTCCCTGAGCGATTATTTCCACGTAGGAGCCACGATTGGCAACGGTACCTCTGATGCTTAGTCGCTGGCAGGTGCGGCTTACAAAGGGTCTGAAGCCTACGCCCTGGACTATTCCATAAACACGGATATTTGAAGTCTCCAAATGTTACCTCCATAGTGAATTATCAACTGAAAAATAGTATCGAGTCATCGTTCATGTTGCCTGATATAGCAAAATGATCATACTTTACAAAGCTTCCTTTATATCCGGCTGCTCTGGCAAGTCTTTCGATATCTCCGTCAGCTATTAAAATGTCATAGTCTGCTTCCTGTAATCTATCGAAGAGTTCATCCTCCCCGGATAGAGTGAAGTCGCCTTCCTCCGCATAGTCAGCAGCCTGCATGAAGAATGTGGCACAGGTGACAGAAGCATCTATGGTTATACGTGATGCACTGATATATTTTTGCTTTGATAGTTCGTTTTGTATATAGTGTCTCAGTTCATTTGCAGCAAACTGGGTATGAATAATGAGAATGCGAAGGCTGTTCTCAGACTGCTTTTCAATGTTCTCTGAAAAGTATGAATCAAGAGCTGCACTAACTGATTTTTTAACTGTATCAGGAATAAAAGGAAATGCTGCTTCGTAGGGTATGCCATATTCCTTTTCAAGATATCTGGCAGCCTTAAGTCCGGCAACGCTTACAACTATATTTTTGGAGCAGGCTGGAGCCTTGTTTATATCCTCCAGACCATTTCCCATTCCAAAGATAAGAGGATTGCTGATACCATACTGTTCACAGTAATCTGCAAGTGGCTTATCTGTGGAGTAACCGGTTTCAAGAGGAGTGGCACCGATGATACCGGTGTAACCCTGTCCATCAGCAGCTTTGTAGCCTTTTCCGTCAGCGCCTTTGTAACCCCTTCCGTCAGCAGCTTCCGACACGCTATCATCTCCTTTGGCAAATTCCTTGAAAACCTGAAGCCATGCTTCCTCTTCGCCAGCATCATAGTATCTGGTTCCAATCGCATTTATGGCTATGCAGGGTACACCAAGCTTTTTCTCTGCTACCTTTTTGAGGGCTTTCATATCTGTTCCTATTACCGCCGGCACAGGTGTGGCTATGAGAGCGGTGAAGCTGCCCT
>DGRT01000120.1 GCA_002391105.1 Lachnospiraceae bacterium UBA4381
TCAAATAAAAAACATGGGAGGTCAATATGAAACTAGGAAAAAAAGCGTATAACGGATTGATGGCATTCTTTTTATTTAATGGAGTGGCAAGTATTATTACAGGAATCTTTGTTGCAGTATTAATGTTTTCCAATAAGGAAGCAAGTGGTGGAGGTATTGGATTACTGGTGTTATTGTCCGGGATTGCACAAGTTGCTCTTGTCACTTTGATAATTAAGAAAAATGTTTCGGATGATATGTTGAAGAAGGTCTGGCTTTCCTGCCTTGGCAGTGGTTTGAAGATATATATTAAGATAGGTATGATCTTTACATTGATATTTATTCCACTTGCTATAAAAATGTCAACAGGTTATATGACTACAGGATATACAGATAACGGAGATGAGGTTTGGCTAAAGGAAGTCAGACCGGGAGTTTATAGAGATATGAGTGGTACTTTGTATCAGTTTAAGTAGATAGGGAAGTGTAAATGGCATATTTTGAAAAGACACAATAGTAAAAAGTGATTCCGGTTTACCAATCAGGATTATTGAACCCTTAGGCGGTGGAGGTCAGGGTAATGTATATCTGGTTGAATATAAAAATGAGAAAAGGGCTTTGAAGTGGTATTCCAAATGTAAGATGAGCAAAGCTTTCTATAATAATTTAAAGGAAAATATAAGGAAAGGGAGTCCGGATAAAGTGTTTTTATGGCCGGAGGTTCTTACAGCAATCACTTCGGATAAGAATATACGTCATATAAAGAGAAATATGATTCCTATATTTTGATGAAGGAAAAGGCTTTAAAGAAGCTGGAGGAACTGTCTGAATAAATGAAAGGAATATCATAAATTATATGAAAGAAAAGATCTTGCCGAAAATAGTGACAGTTTTTATTTTGATTATTATGCTTGCTATGTTTAGAGAAGCTTTGTTTACCAATTCATCTTTATCTAAATCGGCTGCAGAGCTTATGGGTGCATTTCCCTTTTCAAAGCTTATATTTAATTATATTTGTAAGATCTGCGGTTATGCTGATAATTCCAGTAGAATTATATCGGTTGACGGAGTTTTTACTGATTTTATTAAATTGATTGTTATGTCTATATTACGACCTCCGGTCTCCATAATTCTTACCGGCATTTTTAATCCTCTTCCTGCTACAGAAATGAAAGGTTATGAATATGATGATTTGTTTAAAAGTCCCAAATATATGATTAAGGATACAATAATCAAATTTGTAGTTAACATTTTACTGGCTGTTTTCTGTTCAAAAGTAATATCAGAATTCAAAAAAAAGTTTACTAATAGCTTTGGTGGAGCGGTTTCTACAATTTTATTGATTGTTATAGCAGTTTTTCTTTTGGCTGTCTCAATTATAATATTAGGCATGTTAACTGAATCCTTTGCTATTGCTCTGAAATGGAGACTGGCATATACTCTTATTTTTGAAACATCAAAAACTTTAGTGATTAATATAATGTGTATAGTTACATATGTGTTTTTTGTAGGCGATAATTTTATGGGCATGTTTAGTTGTGTGATGGGACTTATTATATTGACGTGTATATTTGATGTTATTGGAGTATCGCTAAGGAAAGCTTTAGTTGGTTAGGGGAAAGATGTCTGAACTAGATGATGCTTTAAATTTATAAATAATATGCTTATAAAGAAAAGCTGCGCCGGCAGGTGCAGTTTTTTGATTATATCTGGATATTTTGTGAATTGTAATTTTTTTCTTTACAATATTTCCCTTTTTTAATATACTCTCTTCGGATGGTATTCGAGAGAAACTATACCTGATATAAGTATCACGAATATTAGATGATAAGTTCGGCATCACCTTATCCGGATATTTTATGCTTTTGTGAACAGCAGGAGTTATTTATTTCTGGAAGAGGGGGTGATAATATGAGGATTGGATTTATCGGAGCCGGAAGAGTCGGATGTACCTTTGGTAAATATCTGAAGGAAGCGGGACTGGAGATTACAGGATACTATAACAGAACCCGTAAATCTGCTGAAGAAGCGGCTGCATTTACCGATACCTTGGTTTATGAAACGAAAGAAGAACTTATTGATTCATGTGATATAGTGATGCTGACAGTCAGTGACAGCGCTATTTCCCCGGTATGGCAGGAAATAAAGTCGTACAGCGGTCTGACTGGTAAGATAGTTTGCCACACCAGTGGTTCTATTTCATCTAAAGTCTTTTGGGATACTCCATATCAGATATTTGGGTACTCCATCCATCCTATCTATGCTATTTCAGATAGATTTGAATCTTATAAAACATTTTCCAATGCTTTTATTACAATTGAAGGACATGATAAGTATCTGGATACATTACTAAAAATGCTTAGTGATGCAGGACTTAAGTGTACGAGTATTTCCGGTGATTACAAGGTAAGCTACCATGCTGCGTGTGTTATGGCAAGTAACCTGGTATGCGGACTATATCAGACTGCTGCAGCGTTGATGCAGAAATGCGGTATGAGTGCTGATGAAAGCGAGCTTGCGCTGAAGGGACTTTTCAGGGATAATGCCATAGGTACTGCTGAAAATGGTCCGGTGAAGCAACTGACAGGTCCTATTGACAGGGGAGACGCTGTTACGGTTGAAAATCATCTGAAGGAGCTTTACAGTCTGGAAGGCTTTGAGAACGGAGCGGAGGTTTATAAGCTGCTCTCAAGAGAAACACTCAAGGTTGCAGAGAAGAAGAATCCGGACAGGGATTATAGTGAGCTTGAGAAAATGCTGGATTATTAATCTTCCGGGATAAGTTTAATGAATATGGAGGTAGAACCATGAAGAATACTGTTGTTACTTTTAAGGAAATGAAGAAAAAGGGCGAGAAGATATCTATGCTTACAGCTTATGATTATTCTACAGCCAAGATCATAGATGAATCAGGAATTAACGGAATACTTGTAGGGGATTCACTTGGAAATGTTATGCTGGGCTATCCTGATACAGTTTCAGTTACAATAGAGGATATGATACATCATGGAGCAGCGGTTGCAAGAGGTGCCAAGGATGCGCTTGTAGTAATAGATATGCCATTTATGTCCTATCAGGCATCTGTATATGATGCAGTTATCAACGCAGGACGTCTGATGAAGGAAGGAAGAGCGCAGGCTGTTAAGCTTGAAGGTGGAGAAGAGATTATTCCTCAGGTGGAAGCAATCGTTAAGGCAAGCATTCCTGTTATGGGACATATCGGTCTTACACCTCAGTCGATAAATGCATTTGGCGGCTATAAAGCACAGGGCAGGGATATAGCTTCTGCAAAGAAGCTTATCAGAGATGCCAAGCTTCTGGAGGAGGCTGGCGCATTTGCCATAACACTTGAATGTGTTCCTGCTGAACTTGCTTCCTATGTTACCAGTCAGCTTTCTATACCTACTATCGGTATCGGTGGTGGTGCAGGAACAGATGGACAGATCCTGGTATATGCTGATATGCTTGCTATGTTCAGTGATTACAAGCCTAAGTTCGTAAAGCATTTTGCAAATGTAGGTGAAGTGATGAAGGAAGGCTTCAGAGCATATGATGCAGAGGTAAAGGCGGGAACCTATCCTGCTGAGGAGCATAATTACAAGATAGCGCCAGAGGTTCTTGAAGAAGCAATCGCTGAATGATACGAGTGTCAGAATATTATAGATAATACAGCGGGTGTTTATGAGAGTGATGCATGTGAAGTCATAATTCATCCGGGACACCTGTAATAATATCAGAAAGAGGATAATAAAATGTCAATAAAGGTTGTTAAAACAGTAGAAGAAGTACGTGAAACAGTAGCTAAGTGGAGAAAGAAGGGCTATACAGTAGGACTTGTTCCGACTATGGGCTTCCTTCATGCAGGTCATCAGTCGCTTATAAAGAAGTCTGTAGAGGATAATGATAAAACTGTAGTGAGTGTATTTGTAAATCCTACACAGTTTGGTCCGAATGAAGACCTTGAAGCGTATCCAAGGGATCTGGAGAGAGATACAGCTCTATGTGAAACAACAGGCGCAAGTCTTATATTTAATCCTGAACCATCAGATATGTATCCGGAGGGCTTTGTATCTTTTGTTGATATGAATGGTCTTACTAATCATCTTTGTGGTTTGTCCCGTCCGGTACATTTCAGGGGAGTATGTACTGTAGTCAGTAAGCTTTTTAATATAGTCGGTCCTGACAGAGCTTACTTCGGACAGAAGGATGCGCAGCAGCTCGCAGTTGTAAAGAGAATGGTGGCAGACCTCAATATGCCTCTTGAAATAGTAGGATGTCCTATCGTAAGAGAAGCTGATGGACTTGCTATGAGCTCTCGTAATACATACATGAATGTAGAGGAGAGAAACGCGGCACTTGTTCTCAGCAGAGCTATAAAGCTTGGTCAGCAGCTTGTAGAGGAGGGCGAAAGAAGTGCTGCAGTAGTACGTAATAAGATGCTGGAGCTTCTGAACTCTGAGCCTATGGCTGAGGTTGAATATGTAAATGTTGTTAATAACCTGACTATGGAAGATATAGATGAAATCTATGGTGATATACTTGTTGCTATCGCAGTTAAGATCAATAATAAGGTTAGACTTATAGATAACTTTATGATGACTGTGTAGTTCTGACGTAGATATTTATATAAATTACAGACTATAAGTATATAGAAGTTTATTGGAGAGAAAATTATGTTAGGAACTTACTTGAAATCTAAGATTCATCGTGCAGTTGTTACCCAGGCTGCTCTTGATTATGTAGGCAGTATAACGGTAGATGAGGATCTTATGGATGCCTGTGGTCTTCTGGAATATGAAAAGGTTCAGGTTGCCGATGTTGATAACGGAAACAGACTTGAGACCTATGTTATCGCAGGAGAAAGAGGTTCGGGTATCATCTGTCTGAATGGTGCTGCAGCCAGACTGGTAAGTGAGGGAGATAAGGTCATAATCATGAGCTATGCCCAGATGACGCCGGATGAACTGGCTGAAAATCCTCCTAAGGTTGTTTTTGTTGATGAGAATAATCAGATAGTTAGAATAACAAGATATGAGAAGCATGGACAGCTTTTTGATATTCAGTAATTTCTGATATTCAGTAATTCCTGATATTCAGTAATTTCTGATATTTAGTAATTTCTGAAAGTATTTGTATTCTTTATTATTTATATGATTATTTATATGTTTCGTTAAATATTTGTTTTTTATATTTTTGGAAAGGAAAATGGATATGCTGACAGGTAAGAATATACTGCTGGGCGTTTCGGGTGGAATCGCGGCATATAAGATGGCAGATGTGGCAAGTATGCTGGTAAAACAGCATGCTGATGTTCATGTTGTAATGACTGAGGCTGCAACGCATTTTATTACTCCTGAAACCTTTAAGGTGCTTACAAAGAATAAGGTGTATGTGGATGTTTTTGACGAGCCTTCTGATGATCCGACCTGTGTTCCTCATATTCAGTTGGGAAGAAGCGCTGACTGTATCCTGATAGCTCCGGCAACTGCAGACATCATAGGAAAGATTGCAAATGGAATAGCAGATGATATGCTCTCAACTGTAGTGCTTCCTGCCGGATGTCCTGTGCTTATAGCGCCTTCCATGAATGTATATATGCTGGAGAATCCTATAGTTCAGGATAATATCAGAAAGCTGAAGGATTTTGGCTATAAGATAATAGAACCTGCCTTAGGACATCTTGCCTGTGGCTATGACGGAAAGGGTAAGCTTCCGGCTCCTGAGAAGCTGGTGGAATGTGTTCTGCTTGAAGCGGCAAAAGAAAAGGATCTGGCTGGTAAGAAGGTTCTTGTTGATGCAGGTCCTACAGAGGAGGCAATCGACCCTGTTCGTTTTATTACGAATCATTCTTCCGGAAAGATGGGCTACAGTGTTGCGAGAGTTGCGGCGATGAGAGGCGCAGAGGTTGTACTTGTATCCGGTCCTACAAATCTTGGTACTCCGGAAGGGGTACAGAGAATAGATGTCATATCAGCAGAGGATATGTATCAGGCTATGGTAAAAGAGGCGGAGACGGCTGATATTATAGTTATGTCTGCGGCGGTTGCTGATTACAGACCTGCTACGGTTGCTGAGAATAAGATCAAGAAAAATGGTAATGAGGATATGACAAGTATTCCTCTTACCAGAACGAAGGATATATTAAAGACAATCGGCAATAGTAAGAGAGAGGGACAGATAATAGTAGGCTTCTCTATGGAAACGGAGAATCTTATAGAAAACTCCCGTAAGAAGCTTGACAGTAAGAATGCAGATATGATATGTGCGAACAGTCTGACTACTGAAGGTGCAGGCTATAAGGTGGATACAAATATAGTTACTCTCATAACCAGAGCGGGAACAGATAGTCTTCCGTTAATGTCCAAGGATGAGGTTGCGGATAAGATATTTGATAAGATTAAGGAATTATAGCCGGATGTACCGTATAGGGCTGCACAGCGGTAACATTGTATTATAGTCTGCAATCCGGATGTTTGATTTTTAGTAGATATATAACTTCAAATATGCTAGAATATCGTGGTGTATGAAAGATGCTTTCGTACACCATTTATTTTATATGGAGGATTGGTATGGAAGGATATAAGCAGGAATTCGTTGATTTTATGCTGGATTCCAAGGTTCTTAAGTTTGGTGATTTTACTCTTAAAAGTGGCCGTAAGTCTCCGTTTTTTATGAATGCGGGACTGTATGTTACCGGTACTCAGCTTATGAAGCTGGGAGAATATTATGCAAAGGCTATACATAGTACCTACGGTGATGATTTTGATGTGGTATTTGGTCCGGCATATAAGGGTATCCCTATAAGCGTTGCTACAACGATTGCTTACAGCAAGCTGTATGGAAAGGAAATCAGATACTGTTCTAATCGTAAGGAAGCAAAGGATCATGGTGATGCAGGGATTCTTCTTGGTAGTCCTATACAGGATAACGACAGAGTGGTCGTAGTAGAGGATGTTACTACCTCAGGCAAGTCCATGGAAGAGACTATTCCTATAGTAAAGGCTCAGGGCGATGTAACTATAGTAGGTCTTATGGTTTCCCTCAACAGATGTGAGAGAGGTAAGGGAGATAAGGGAGCGCTGGAAGAGGTGAGCGAGCTTTACGGCTTCCCGACTGCGGCTATAGTATCTATGGACGAGGTTGTAGAATATCTTGTAGAAAAGAAGCTGATTGATGATGAGCTTAAGGGCAGGATAGATGCATACTATGCTGAGTATGGTGTAAAGAAATAATAAGCATTTTGCGTGAAGATAGGATTTGATGGAGGTGACTTAGATGGAAAAGGTTTATAAGGTATTAAAAAATGCAGGCGGAGCTAATATCACACTTGGAGTATTACTTATCGTATTTGGTGTGACAGTTGGAATACTAAATATCGTTACAGGTGCATCACTTCTTAAAAACCGTAAGAATATTCTGTTTTAATATATCGGTCGTAAAATAACCGGACTAATGCATAGGAAGGCATCTGTTCCGGTTATTCAAGAATCGATGTACTGGTTCTGACTCCCGTAGTGAATTGATTTGGAGGCTTCATATATGTCTAAAACTGGTCTTGTGGTTGAAGGTGGTGGTATCAGAGGTATCTATGCGTCCGGTGTACTGGATGAGCTTCTGGTACAGGGTATAAAAGTAGATGGGCTGGTAGGTGTATCTGCCGGTATCATACATGGTATTTCTTATGTTTCTGAGCAGTATGGCCGTAATATAAGATATTTTCTTAAATACAGATCTGATAAACGCTTTATGAGTATGGATTCCTTTATCAGAAGCGGCAATGTATGTAATACCGAGTTTTGCTATGACGAGATTCCCTATAAGCTGAGTAAGTTTGATTTTGATACATTCAGCAGGCGTGCAGAGGAGATAGAGACATATTCGACAGTTACCAGTCTTGAGACAGGGGAGCCAGAATACATCAGGCTTCTGGATGTACGTACTCAGATGAATGCCGTAAGGGCTTCAGCATCCCTGCCGCTTATTTCTGAAAATGTCGAGTATGACGGGCATCTTTATCTGGATGGCGGTTCTTCGGACAGCATACCGCTTGGATTTATGATGGGTAAAGGCTTTATGAAGAATATTGTTATACTCACAAGACCACAGGGCTACGTAAAAAAGCCGGACAAGCTCATGCCTCTTATGAAGCTTAAATATAAAGAATATCCTGAGTATTTGAGAACCTGTGAGAGAAGACATGTGATGTACAATGAAGAACTTCGTCTTATCGATAGAGAAGAGGCAAAGGGAAATATAGTCGTTATCAGACCGAGCCGTGATCTGGGAGTGGGAAGAGCGGATAAGGATCTTGAGAAAATCAAGAGAATATATAAGCTTGGAAGATTTGATGCTCAGAATGCATTAGGGGATATAAAAAAGCTGTATAACATATGATTAAAAAGTTGTTGACATGACTTAGTCTTTATGATAATATATCATCCGTTGACGACATAAACATAAGTCGTGTATGCGCGAGTGGCTCAGTGGTGGAGCACCTCCTTGCCAAGGAGGGGGTCGCGGGTTCGAGTCCCGTCTCGCGCTTTTTTTATTTCTGTTTAACTGATCTTTATAATTGACAAAACCATACAAAGTGTCTAAAATGAAAATCGTTTTCAAATTAAAAATGAAAATGGTTTTCATTTTTCTTTTATAAGGGTATAGTATAAAGATATATGTATTTTGTTATTATCTGGAGCAGAATATGACTTTAAAAACAAATTATAAAACAAATTATAATACAAAACATAGGGCTGAACTTACTGCATTTTTAATGAGCAGGGCGGGGAAACATGTTACTGTTTCGGATGTTTGTGAATATTTTGAGAAAAAGGGTGTAGCCATTGGAGTGACCACTGTCTATCGTCAGCTTGATAAGATGGTTGAAGAGGGACTGGTCAATAAATATATTCTGGATAATAACAGCTCGGCGTGTTATGAATATGTTGCTTCAGAGAAGCAGATAGATAATATGGTTTCCTGTTATCATTGTAAATGTGAAAAATGTGGCAGGCTGATACATCTGCATTGTGATGAGATAATGGGAATCATTAAGCATATAGAGGAGGAACACAGCTTTACCGTAAATCCAAGAAGGACGGTATTCTATGGACTGTGCGAAAACTGCAGGTGACAGTGATTATAGATGCTGCGGTAAAGGGGCTGCGCCTGTTAATAGATGAGCCGGGAAATGATGCAGGCTGTGATATTCTGTGGCTGAGTATTAAACAGAGTTGGAGAAAAAATGAATTATATAGAAGTAAATGATATAACAACCGGATATGATGGTATCCCACTTACAAAGCATATTAGTTTTAATGTGGAAAAGGGTTCCTATCTATGTATCGTTGGGGAAAATGGAGCCGGTAAGAGTACGCTGATGAAAACTCTGCTCAGACTTATTCCGCCTGTAAAGGGGGAGATTAAGTATAGTGAGGAGATAGGTCTCAGGGATATAGGTTATCTTCCTCAGCAGACCATAGTTCAGAAGGATTTTCCTGCCAGTGTGTGGGAGATAGTTGTGTCCGGAAATCTTTCGAGGTCAGGACTCAGACCGTTTTATAACAGCGAAGAGAAGAAGCGTGCGAAGGACAGTCTGAAGAAACTGGATGCCTATGATCTTCGTAAGAAGACCTTTAGAAATCTGTCGGGGGGACAGCAGCAGAGAGTCCTTCTGGCAAGAGCACTTACTGCTACTAATAAGCTGATACTTCTGGATGAACCTGTGAGCGGATTGGATCCCAAGGTTACAGAGGAACTGTACAGGGTTGTAAAAATCCTAAATGATGATGGCGTTACTATTATTATGATATCTCATGATATAGGAACTGCTGTAAGATACTCCAGTCATATACTGCATCTCGGTAATAAACAGCTTTTTTATGGTGCTACAGCAGACTATGTGAAGAGTGATGCTTATAAGTATTTCTCATTTTCACAGGAGGAGGATGATAAGGATGAGTGAACTGATTTATTATCTTCAATTTGACTTTGTTATATATGCTCTCATAGTTGGCGTGCTTATAGCATTATGTGCATCGCTACTGGGTGTAACTCTTGTGCTGAAAAGGTATTCCTTTATAGGTGATGGACTTTCACATGTTGCTTTTGGTGCGATGGCGATAGCTGCCGTTCTGAAGCTTTCCAGTAATACTATTATAGTGATGCCGGTTACTATACTTGTGGCGGTTCTTCTGCTCAGAGGCGGTAACAGATCCATGCTTAAGGGAGATGCTGCTATAGCCATGTTATCGGTAACAGCACTTGCCTTCGGATATATGCTGATGAATGTCTTTTCGGCATCTGCAAATGTTTCCGGTGATGTATGCAGTACACTGTTTGGTTCTACATCCATACTTACACTTAAGACCAGCGAAGTGCTGATATGTATAGTTATTTCCATTATAGTTATAGCTCTTTATATATTATTCTATAATAAGATATTTGCGGTAACCTTTGATGAAACCTTCTGCAGAGCTACAGGTGTGAATGCCGGAGCTTATAATTTTCTTATAGCGGTTATTATTGCTGTAATAATCGTATTGGGGATGAATCTGGTAGGCAGTCTTTTAATATCTGCGCTGATTGTATTTCCTGCGCTTGCGGCAATGAGGCTTAGTGGTACATTTAAGGGTGTTGTGACACTTTCTGTTATCTTCTCGATTATTTGTTCTCTTAGTGGCATGATCATATCTATTCTTGCGGCTACACCTGTTGGAGCCACTATAGTGGGAATGGATTTTATCTGCTTCATAATATGCTGGCTGATAGGGAGATTTATCCTGAAAACAGAATAGCAGATGAATATATGCCGGCTGGTTAATAATGGTTTTATATTAGTAGCAGGTAAATGGATATGAAACAAAGGAATGAAATGATTAATAATAATATACTTAGAATTGATATGTTTAAAATGCCGGTTAAGGTCTGGCCCGGTTTTAAGCTATGTGCTTTAAGTATCGTTCTGGTGATGGGTCTGGCTGCCTGTGGCAATGAGTCGGGTGGAAGCAAGCTGCAGAGTACAAATAGTGTTCAGGATACCATAAATCAGCAGATTGAATCAGAACAGACAAAAGACGGGGGGCACTGAAGCTGATGCCAGCTTCAAGGTGTGCAGTGAGGAAGGTACTGAAAATTGATAAATATAGTTTTGCATCAGCCTGAAATACCATACAATACCGGAAATATTGGAAGAACCTGTGTCATAACCGGAGCGGCACTGCATCTTATCAGACCTTATGGCTTTATGATAAATGATAAGATGATCAAAAGAGCCGGACTGGATTACTGGGACAGACTTGAAAAATATGAACATATTAATACAGATGCTTTTTATGAGCATGTAAGGAGTGCAAATCCCGGAGCCAGAATATTCTATGCTACCACTAAAGGCAAACACCGCTACACGGATGTTCAATACCGGGATAATGATTATATAATGTTTGGCAGTGAGGGTTCGGGAATACCGGAGGAGATTCTTAGTATTCATCCCGATGACTGTATCAGGATACCAATGCTGCCGGATGAAAGGTCACTCAACCTTTCCAACAGCGTTGCCATAGTTCTGTATGAGGCTTTGAGACAGCTCGATTTTCCCGGACTGGAGTCGGAAGGCGAGCTGCACAGACTGACCTACTGTAAGTGAAAATGTCCTGCAAAGGGCATTTTTTTTATGAATGATTGTATATTTTTGACCGTAATTATTAGTTGACCATAATCTTTAAAAGCCTTATAATAATTTGTCATTGGTAAAGCTTTTTTTCAATCGATTAGTCTATCTTTGAGATATTGAATATGAAAGAAAAATTATTAAAAATTAAACAATTTGTAGGTAAGTCGATTCGCAAATCATACGAAGTGCCTTTATGGAAATGGATCATAATATGCTTTGTTATGTCTATTATAGAGGTTGTTCTTCTTGAAATGCTGGGAAGAAGGTCACTTCTCAGTCCATTTGTTTTTATTATACACAATCCACTGGTTACACTTTATAATATATTGATCGTGTTTTTTACCTTGTCCATAGCTCTTCTTTTTAAGAGGAGAGGCTTTGTGATGGGGCTTATTTTGATGCTGTGGCTTGCTGTCGGTACCATCAATTTTGTGTTGCAGGGAAACAGGATTACACCGTTTTCGGCAATCGATTTTCTGATGGTTTCTGATGTGCTGAGTATGTTTAATATATATTTTAATCTGCCTCAGAGAATTGGAATATTTGCTGCAATTATTATATTTATCATTTTACTTGTAGTTGCATTTCTTAAGATTCCCAAGATTAAGGGCAAGGTTAATTACATAGAGGGTTCTGTGGTTGTTCTGGTATCCTTTGTGCTGGTTTATATTATGACCGTTCTGGCACTTGAATCATCGATGATTTCGGATAAATTTACTAATCTGAATACAGCATATAAGAGCTATGGGTTCGCCTACTGCTTTGCAAACAGTGTGATAGATCAGGGAATCTCCAAGCCTGATGATTACAGCCTGGAAGAAATAACTAAGATAGAGGATGATATATCGGATATCAAGGTACCTCACAGATTATATCCTTATAAGAATAATCAGAAGCAGCTTCCCAATATCATAGTTATTCAGTTGGAATCCTTTATAGATATAGGAAGAGTAAATGGCGTTCATACGGATATTGAATCTATACCGAATTTCAAGAAGCTTCAGGAGGACTATCCTTCCGGTTTTCTGAATGTACCTGCGATTGGCGCCGGTACTGCAAATACCGAATTTGAGATAATTACCGGAATGAAGAGTAAGTCCTTTGGTGCAGGAGAGTATCCTTATAAGACGGTACTTACGACTACTCCCTGTGAAAGTATGGCGCAGCTTCTGCTGAGACAGGGGTACGGAACTCACGCTATTCACAATAATAAGGCGAAGTTCTATTCGAGAGATGAGAGCTATGCAAGTCTTGGCTTTCAGACCTTTACATCGCTGGAATATATGCTGCATTTTGAAAGAACCAGAACCGGATGGGCAAAGGATAACTGCCTTCCGGAAGAGATATTTAAGGCTATAGACTGCGACGAGGAACCGGATTTTGTATTTACCATCTCTGTTCAGGGACATGGCAAGTACCCAAAGACTGAGCTGAAGACGGAGGAGCACGTAAAGGTGACTCTGGATTCGGAGGATCCGGAGCTTACATATCAGTTTGGTTACTTTGTAAATCAATGCTATGAAATGGATCAGATGATTGGCGAGTTAAAGAAGATGCTTGATGAAAGAGAAGAGGACTATGTGCTCCTTCTCTATGGGGATCATATTCCTAATCTTACCTTTGAGGAAGGTCAGTTTAACTCAGGAACAGAATCGCAGACGGAATATGTTATAGTAAGCAGCTTTGATCTGGGACTTGAAGATAAAGATATGTATACATATGAGATGTCAGATTATCTTCTTCGTGCGCTGGATCTGGGACCGGGTGTGATGCAGGATATTCATGATGAATACTATGATTCAAAGCATCCTGATCTGAACATGGCATATGACTCAAAGGCTGTTTTGATGCAGTATGATATGCTTTATGGTGACAGGTATATTTATAACTATATAGAACCTTATGAAAGGTATCCGATGAAGCTTGGTATATATGACATAACAGTTGATTCGGCTGTTTATAATGAGGTCAATGGTCTAACTGTGAAGGGTGAGAATTTTACCGAGTTTTCCAAGATTCTTATAAATGATGACCGGCAGGATACCCTGTATGTGGATGAGAATACCCTGATGATCATTTCGGATAATATGGGGGATATCGAAGCCGGGGACGAGATATGTGTGGCTCAGATAGACAAGAATAAACATGAACTGTCCAGGTCTAATTCCATAACGTATTATTGATGACTGTTTATCGTTCATGATATTTAATGTGATTTGACAGATTTGACTAATTATCTGTCAGTTCTGATTACAAAGGAGAAATATATGATAAGAGAAGATGTAAGAAATGTTGCTATTATTGCCCATGTAGATCATGGTAAGACAACACTTGTAGATGGACTTCTGAGACAGAGCGGCGTATTTCGTGAGAATCAGGAAGTGGCTGAACGTGTCATGGATTCAAATGATATCGAAAGAGAAAGAGGTATAACCATTCTTTCCAAGAATACTGCCGTAATGTATAACGGAGTAAAGATCAATATCATAGATACACCGGGACATGCTGATTTTGGTGGTGAGGTAGAGCGTGTTCTTAAGATGGTCAATGGAGTTATCCTTGTAGTAGATGCATTTGAAGGTCCTATGCCACAGACCAGATTTGTACTCCAGAAGGCTCTTGCACTGGATCTGTCTGTAATAGTCTGCGTAAATAAGATAGACAGACCTGATGCCAGACCTGAGGCGGTAGAGGAAGAAGTGCTTGAGCTTCTCATGGATCTGGATGCAAGTGATGAACAGTTGGACTGCCCGTTTATCTATGCATCAGCAAGAGAGGGTGTTGCCTCCTATAAGGCTGATGAAAAGGGAAAGGATATGAAGCCTCTTTTTGAGACTATCGTGAGTTCCATACCTGCTCCGGAGGGTGATGAAACAAAGGGCGTTCAGATGCTGATAAGTACCATTGATTATAATGAGTACACAGGTCGTATAGGTGTCGGTAAGGTCGATAATGGTACCATTAAGGTCAATCAGGAGGTGCTCATAGTTAATCACCATGATCCGGACAGACGCGAGAAGGTAAGAATATCCAAGCTTTATGAATATGATGGACTTTCCAAGGTTGATGTTACGGAGGCAACTGTAGGTTCTATCGTTGCGGTTTCAGGTATAGCAGATCTTAAGATAGGTGATACCATATGTGATATAGATAGCCCTGAAAGTATTCCTTTCCAGAAGATTACCGAACCAACTATATCGATGAACTTCATGGTAAATGATTCTCCTCTTGCCGGAAAGGAAGGAAAGTTTGTAACCAGCCGTCAGATCCGTGACAGACTTTACAGAGAATTAAATACAGATGTTTCACTCAGAGTTGAGGATACAGAGACAACGGACTGCTTCAAGGTTTCCGGACGTGGAGAACTTCATCTGTCAGTTCTCATAGAGAATATGAGACGTGAAGGCTACGAATTTGCGGTAAGTAAGGCTGAGGTTATTTATAAAGAAAATGAACTTGGAAAGAAGCTTGAGCCATATGAGATAGCTTTGGTAGATGTTCCGGATGAGTTTTCAGGAACCGTAATCAATATGCTCAGTATGCGTAAGGGTGAAATGACAGGAATGGCTCCGGTCAGTACAGGTGTTACCAGACTTGAGTTCAGGATTCCTTCCAGAGGTCTTATAGGCTTCAGAGGTGAATTTCTAACTGCAACAAAGGGAAATGGCGTTATAAATACAATCTTTGATGGCTATGATTATTTCAAGGGTGAGATGAGCTACCGTTCAAACGGAAGTCTTATCGCTTTTGAAGCCGGAACATCAGTTACCTATGGTCTGTTCAATGCACAGGAGAGAGGAACACTCTTTATCGGTGCGGGTGTAGAGGTTTACTCCGGAATGGTTGTAGGTGAAACCGGACGTCAGGAGGATATAGAAGTAAATGTATGTAAGACAAAGCATCTTACCAATACACGTTCCTCCGGTTCTGATGAGGCTCTGAAGCTTGTACCTCCAAGACAGCTTTCGCTTGAGCAGTGTCTTGATTTTCTGGATACAGATGAGCTGCTGGAGATAACACCGGAAAATCTTAGAATAAGAAAGAAGATACTTGATTCACGTCTTCGTCTTAGAGCTAATCGAAGATCTGAGTAAACGTGAATAGTAACGTGAATAATAGCATTAATAGTAACGTGAATAGTAACATGAATAGTAATATATTGTAATATGATGTCAGTGCTTTTTGAAAGCTGCATCAGAAGCTGAATGGAATATATTCCGTGTATTGAGAGGAGGGTTGAAATGAGAAATCTTACTATGTTAATGGATTATTACGAGCTTACGATGGCTAATGGCTACTATGTGACCGGTAATAAGGATAAGGTTGCAGTATTTGATATGTTCTACAGAACTAATCCGGATGGGGGCGGTTTTGTAGTAAGTGCCGGACTTGAGATGCTTATAGACTATATTCAGAATCTGAAATTTACAGAGGATGATATAGAGTACCTCAGAGGACGCAAAATGTTTGATGAGGGATTTCTTCAATATCTGGCTGATTTTAAGTTTACAGGTACTATTGAGGCTGTTCCGGAGGGAACTATTGTTTATCCGAACATCCCTATAGTTACAGTAACAGCACCTATCATCGAAGCTCAGCTTATAGAGACTATGCTGCTTATATGTATCAATTTCCAGTCTCTTATAGCAACAAAGGCTAATCGTATTACCAGAGCTGCCGGTGATGCTGTAGTTATGGAGTTCGGTGCCAGACGAGCACAGGGACCTGATGCTGCAGTATGGGGCACAAGAGCCTGCTATATAGGTGGAGTAGGAACTACAGCTACAGTTATGGCTGATCAGCAGTTTGGAGTAACAGCAGTTGGTACCATGGCTCATAGCTGGATAGAGTTCTTCCCATCGGAGTATGAAGCATTTAAAGCATATTCCGAAACCTATCCTGATAATAGTGTACTTCTCATTGATACCTATGACATACTGGAAAGTGGTCTTCCGAATGCTATAAGAGTAGCCCATGAGGTTCTCGAACCGATGGGCAAGAGACTTAAAGGCGTCAGAATAGATAGCGGAGACCTGGCATACTTCTCAAAGGCTATCAGAAGGAAACTGGATGCAGAAGGGCTTCAGGATTGTTCAGTTGTAGTTTCCAATAGTGTAGATGAGTATCTTATCGATTCCCTGAATAAGCAGGGGGCAAGAATCAATTCCTACGGTGTAGGAGAAAGGATGATCACATCTAAGTCAGATCCTGTTTTTGGCGGCGTATATAAGCTGGTGGCTGTAAAAGACGGTGATACATATATTCCAAAGATCAAGATATCTGAAAATGTTGAGAAGATAACCAATCCGGGTAAGAAGGTTCCTTATAGAATCTATAGTCAGAAAACGGGATATGCTATAGCTGATCTACTCACAATGGAAGGGGAAGAGCCTGATTTTAGTGAGGCATATCAGTTTATAGATCCGCAAAAGCCGTGGAAGAATATGAAGTTCAGAAATGTTGATGCAAAGCCTCTTCAGGTAACTATCTTTAAGGATGGAGAGCTTGTATATGAGAAGCCTTCGCTTAAGGAGATTCAGGAATTCGTTAAGAAACAGCTTAAGGAAGAAATATGGGAAGAGGAACAGCGATTCTATAATCCTCATATTCATTATCTGGATCTGTCACCGCTGCTTTATGAGACAAAGAAGGAACTTCTTTCTAAGGTTGAATATGTAGATTAAGCGATAGGCGCCTGTTCCCGGTTATAGGGGACAGGCGCTATTACATGTTGTAAAAAGTGTCCTTAGTGTCATCTTGTCACATTGAATAATTGTTTTACTTTGTTGATTATCATGCTTGATAATGGTTCGTGAAAATGTTACACTAACTATGTTTGAAATGTTACTTAGGGGAGGGGTTTTAATTGGAAGAAGTAAATCAGAATCAGAGCTATGATGAATTTACGCTTAATTTCAGGCTTGAAGAGGATGTTCCTATCGATCAGTTTGAGATGACGATGTACAACTACGAGTTTGAAGGTAATAGAACTAAATGTGCCTGTGTTGCTTTGAATGGAGAGAGGGCGCTTCAGTTCAAGATTCCTGCAACTTTGCCGTTGGAACAGTTTCTTCGCAAACAATTATATAAGGATGAGTTTCTTGCCATACTGGCAAATATCCTTAATCAGTTGATGTATTTTACAGAGAATAATATGCCTCTGAATAAGACACTTCTGAATATTCATTATATGTATATCGAGCTTTCTACACTGGATATACAGCTTCTGTATCTGCCTGTTAACAAGAAGTTTGCTGATTGTAATGTAACAGAATTTGTTCAGAAGTTTATAAGTGGTGTCAGATTTGCCAATCAGGCGTGTGTAGATACTATAGAGGAGATACTCAAGCATCTGGACTCAAAGCTGATGTTTGATCTGGAGGATTTTTATCATTTTATCCTGAAGCTTGAGCAGGCAAGTATTGACGCTGACCAGAATGGTATGCTCGCCAGAAATCAGGCTGTTCAGACAACCTCAGAGAATTACAGCAATCCGGTTCCTTATCTTGTAAGGCTCAAGACTAATGAGCTGGTTCCTATTCTTCATAAGGAATTTATGGTCGGCAAGTCTGCTGAGTGTGATTACCAGATTATTGATAATAAGAGAGTCAGCCGTAAGCATGCTATATTCCGTATCAGCAATGGTGAGTGCTATGTAAGGGACAATGCTTCTACCAATCATACATTTATCAATGGACAGTTGCTTCAGCCCGGTGTGGAGATAATGCTTTCTAACGATGATAATATCCGTATGGGAGATGAAGAGTTCAAGTACTGGGTTAGATAATCCGGTCCTGCGGGACATATAATAAGATACTAAAAAGACATTTGCTTTATCTGATATGATATGGCAAATGTCTTTTTAATTAACCGAACTATTGCAGGCTTTCAAGAAGCTTTTCGTTTATCTCGATTACCTTCTTCATGGCATCAGGACTAGGGGCTCCGATGGTGCTTCTTTCCAGAACGCAGGTCTCTATGCTGATTGCCTCATACACATCATCGTCAAATACTTCTGATATATTTTTAAGCTCCTCTATTGAAAGGTCGCCGATAGCTTTTCCGTTGTCAAGACAGTAGAGCACCAGTCGTCCGATTATTCCATGAGCGTCCCTGAAAGGAACACCCTTCTTAACCAGATAATCAGCCGCGTCTGTTGCATTTGTATATCCAAGAGCAGCGCTTTCACGCATTCTGTCTTTATTAAGTTTCATAGTGCTTATCATTCCCCTGAACAGTGCAAGGCAGCCCTTGACGGTGTCTATAGCATCGAAGGTAAGCTCCTTGTCTTCCTGCATGTCTTTGTTATAAGCAAGAGGGATACCTTTCATGGTGGTCAAAATGGATATGAGTGCTCCATAAACACGTCCGGTTTTTCCTCTGACCAGCTCGGCTATATCAGGATTCTTCTTCTGTGGCATGATGGAGCTTCCAGTACTGTAAGCGTCATCAAGCTCTATAAACTGATATTCATTGGAATTCCAAATGATTATCTCTTCGGAGAATCGTGAGAGATGCATGCTGATAGTTGCGAGTGCAGACAGGAATTCTATTATATAATCTCTGTCGGAAACCGAATCCATACTATTGAGAGTAGGACCTGAGAATCCAAGAAGCTCCGCTGTCATATCTCTGTCCAGAGGATAGGTCGTTCCGGCTAGAGCACCGGCTCCAAGAGGGCAGTAGTTCATTCTGTTATAGATATCAGTAAGTCTGGAGTAGTCACGCTTGAACATTTCCATATAAGCACCAATATGATGGGAAAATGTAACAGGCTGAGCTTTCTGCAGATGGGTAAAGCCCGGCAT
>DGRT01000083.1 GCA_002391105.1 Lachnospiraceae bacterium UBA4381
GCTTCCTTCAGACCAAGACCTGTTACGTCACGAACAACCTTTATAACCTTGATCTTCTCAGCACCAACTTCTGTAAGCTCTACATCGAACTCATCCTTCTCTTCTGCTGCTGCAGCTCCATCACCTGCTGCTGCAACTACTACACCTGCTGCTGCAGATACGCCATACTTATCCTCTACTGCCTTTACAAGATCATTGAGCTCAAGTACTGTAAGCTCGTCTATTGCAGCTACGATTTCTTCTACTGTCATTTTTAATATCCTCCATATTTAATATTATTCCGGCCAGACATCTGTTGATTTAATAAAAGTTCAGATATCCTCTCATGCCATTTACTGTGTAACCACTATGCATTCAATAAACATTCATTAATACTTTCACTATGCATTTTATAACGCTTTATATTATGCATATTATTATACGTATCATTATGCTTCCTGGCTCTTCTGCTCAGCAACCTGATTGATAACGCGAGCAAAATTGGTAATAGGTGACTGAATGCTTCCAAGGAACTTTGAAAGAAGTTCGTCTCTTGAAGGGATTGTAGCAATCACCTTGATGCCTTCTGTATCATAGTATGTGCCTTCTACGATACCGCTCTTAAGTTCGAGCTTCTTAGCATCCTTTGCGAATTTCGCAATGATTCTTGCAGGAGCTGTAGAGTCTTCCTTTGAAATAGCAACTGCTGTAGGACCTTCAAGATCCTTAGTAAGCTCTTCAAATTCAGTTCCCTGCACTGCAAGGTTAACCATAGTGTTCTTGTAAACCTTGTAGATAACACCAGCTTCTCTGGCTGCTCTACGAAGATTTGTATCCTGCTCAACTGTAAGACCAAGATAATCTACAAGAACTACTGCCTTAGCTCCATCAAGATAATCCTTGATTTCCTGAACTATAGGCTTCTTCTCTTCGATCTTTGCCAATTCATCTTACCTCCTAATAGATTAATGGCTACACATAAAAACCTCTGCCCAGAGTCCGGACAGAGGTATAAAGTCATAGTAAATAAACTAGGGACTTCCTCGGCAGGTAACCTTTTAGGTGTTACGTCGCAAGACACCTGCTGTCTACGGCAGCTCATCAGTTCGGTATATTAGCATACCAGGCATCTCTTGTCAACAGCTTTTTACATATCCTGCGCTTCTTTTACAGCTTCCTGATCCTCACGTCCCAAAACTTCCATATAATATAGCTGTCCCAGAGCAACGCCGCCATTCCCGGCAGGTATGTCTTTATTAAGGTACGTCGTATATCCAAGCCTCTCAAGGCTTCCAACTATTCCGTCCAGTAAAAGCCTGTTGTACATCGCCCCACCCGAAAGAGCTATATGCTGAATATAATCACGACCACATATCTCATCACATACCTCGACAGTAGTATCCACTATCGCTCTATGAAATTCAAGGGCAAGTATATCAACCCCTCTTTGTTTTTCCTCTTCAGATGAGACCGCCTCTACAAGATATATATATTTCTCCATCAGAGCGACAATGAGCTGTGTCTGATCCAGCCTGAATATTTCATCAGGATCATGTGGCTCAGTAAAATGCATTTTCAGCGCTTCTTCATCACCCAAATGCGGCATATTATCTTCTGATGGTCTGGACATAACAGTACCGCCGGTTCTTATCAGTTCTCTCCTTGCCCTGCTTTCCAGCATACCTGCGCACTCTCCATCATAGCTTTCTTCAGCACATATCCCCAGCAGGGCTGATGCTGCTTCAAACAGCTTGCCTATCGAGTCTGAGTAATATATTCCGATGTCTGCTCTGAGGCACGCTGCAATAAGAGCATAATCACTTTTTGATATTCCGAGGGTTTTCAGTATCTTCTCCATGCCGTTCATACTTACAAGCTGTCTTTCCTCAGCAGCCTTAAGATAACAGCAGAGGACAGTCCTGGCATCTCCTTCGATCATCTTTATAGGAAGAAATGCTCCGGAACGAAGTATATAGGGACTAAGCTCAACCGTCTTATCCTGATCCGCTCCTTCTTCATCAACGGTCTTATTAAGAAGGCAGGAGAATATCTCACTTCCCCATATCGTACCATCAGAGCCATATCCATTTCCATCAAATGCAATTCCCAGAAGTCTTCCCTTCAGGTCATTCTCCGCCGCAACAGAAAGAATATGGGAAGTATGATGCTGTCTCTGAATAAGCTCCACTCTTCTTTCAGGGGAAATGGTTTCACGAACCTTTGTTTTTCCATCTATAACCGATTGATACTCCGAATGAATATCTGTATATACTCTCTGAGGTCTGATAGATAACATCCTCTCAAGATGCGTGATAGAATCCCTTCTCGCCGTAACTGCCATCCTACTCGAAAGATCACCAAAATATTCCGACATATAGATATAATTCTTTCTGGCAAGGCAAAAAGCTGTCCTGCTATCTCCGCCAGCCGCAAAGCTTTCACCCTTTGTTTCCTGTTCCAGCACAATAGGAAATGGAACATAGCCTCTGGATCTTCTTATATATTGAAGAACCTCTCGCACCTGATTTCTGACATTTACCTTTGTTACCTGAACTATCGAATCATCCATTGGAACAACTATATCAAGAGTATTGGTTAACATAAAGTCTATATGTGTGTTATCACCATCTTCATCAGAGTAATTTTTTTCATCCCCAATATTCTCATTTTCAGCAGATGAATCCTTCTCCACCATTCCCTCGGTTCTCTTGATATGCTTCTCATCAGGAAGGATTTCGATTCCCTTCATCTCGCTTTCATCAATCTCGTGAAGAAATCTTATCATATCATCATCAGTCGCAATGATCGGCTCGCCGGTTTTATTACCACTGGTAAATGCAAATGCTCCGCCATCCATAGTCATTAGTATCTGCAGAGCTGTCGAAGGAATCGCCGCTCCTATCCGGTCACTACCCATAGTAAGCTCCGGAGACAGCATATCCTCTGCTCTATAGGATGAAGCATACTTCCCGGCTATTATTTCCTGAAGATGCTCTTCCGCCTCAATATATTCCTTCTTCTTTTCAAGAAGAACGATAGGACGCGCATTGGAAGTAAGCAGTTCTTCCTCTTTCTCAGATACTACGCAGTATTTCTTTATAGCTTCTACATCCGGAAACATTACCGCCATAGGGTATCTGACACCACCCTTAAACTTCCTCACTTTCCGGACAGCTTCTGTATCAAATGCAGAAAAAACAAGATGGAATCCACAAATATCCTTTACAGCGCCTACCCCACCCTTCTTTAAGCTTTTTATAGCTTCAGAAATGATTTCATCACTTGTAAGCTGTATCTCATCCACCCTTCTGTTACGGTAGAATCTAAGTCTGGGGCCACAGTTTCTGCAGCCGATAGTCTCTGCCAGATGACGTCTGCCGCCCATCTGCATATATTCTTTTCTGCAATCAGGACACATCCGGTGAAGTCCCATAGTTGTATGCTCTCTGTTATAAGGCAGTCCGGTCATAATAGAATACCTCGGACCGCAGTATTTACAACTGATAAAGGGATATCTGTATCTCGGATTCTCCGGATCCTTCAGTTCTTTTTCACACTCCGGACAGATGGCTATATCCATCGGAATAAGTCTCGGCTCCTCGTCAAAGTAATCCCCCTTCAGTATGTTAAAGCCATAGTCAAGCTCTTCCCCATCTTCACCATAGGTCGTAATAATTTCAGGAATAACCTCTTCGGATTCTTCTTCCTCCTGATGGGTATCACCTATCTGACTCGCCAAGAGAACCTCATCCTCATGGTTCACTCCGTACTTTTCCTTTAGCTCCTCCAGCGTGTCGCCTCTTTCCTGTTCTTCCTCAGTCATTGCAGGCATTTCATTTTTAATCGGTTTTACCTTAACACTGTCGATAACACTCCCTGAGGGACAACTGTATCTGAGGTGATACGCAAATTTTCCCACCTCCTCCGGAGGACAATCGACATATATTTTTACAGCTCCACCGTAATTCTTTACATACCCCTTAATATTATTCTTATATGCATAATCCGCAACAAAGGATCTGTAGCCAACTCCCTGTACTAACCCAAGAACCGTTATCTCATAAGAGTTCATAAACTATAATACCTCCCAAGAAGTCTTCCCATAAATCATAAATGCTCCTGCAGCTTAGCAGCCCTTTCTTCTGCCAGACGGGCTTCTTCTTCACGCTTTTTCTGCTGTTTCTCTTCGTATCTTTTTACCTTCTTATCTTCCACTTTATCTGAAATCTTATTCTTCACAAAGATAAATGGCTTCAGCGCCGCCTTCCTCCTGTAGAGAAGCCAGAGCAGGACATATATCAGTGAAAAGAACGGAATGATACTTAACACAACACATATATTGAGATTTCTTATCATTCTGGTTTCAATATATCTTGCCACATTCTCCCAGTAAGGATACTCCACACTGTTTACCCTCATATCTATATATTTGTGGCTTTCAATCATACTAAGAAGCGAAGGAAGCTTATATCTGTCAGTATTCTCCACCAGCTCTATATTACTGAAATTAAGTATAGAACGGCTTTTCTTCATCTCTTCATCAGTTTTAAAGTTGATTCCTGATGCCTCCGCAACTATATTTTTCGCATAATTTTTTATAGGATTCGGAAGAACAGCCTGATAATTTGTCGCCATCAGATTCTTCTCTTTTTTTGCATATGCCTTAAATGGAATATATACACAGTCACTGTCACCATATGCCTGCACTTCTTCTTCATCCTCGCTGACTGCTACAACACCGGTTATGGTAAATACTCTGTCTCCGATCCATAACTTCATTCCGGCTATATCGCTGCTGCCAAAAAGATTCCAGGCAACATTTTCATCAAGCAGTATCTGGTTATAATCATCATTTTCAAGATCCAGATAGCTTCCACCCCTTAGAGGAATAGGATGAATCATGAAGAAATCTCCTCCTACCAGATAGACATCGACACTCACTGAATTGCTGTCCTTTCTGATAGTATCCACTGTATGTGCACAGTAAGAGTCTATCCATACCCTGTTCTTATCCTCCGGAGATACATAGGAATCATCCATCAGCTTCTTATATATGGTACTTCTCATTACCTGTATATCATTCTCAGTTATGCCGGCATCATCTGAATAGTAAAGACTCACTTCCGAATAATTGAGCTTACTGTTTTCCCATCTTTCCGCTGCCATTTCCGAAAACATACGGCCAACCCTGTTGGAAGAAACGAGTATTATCCCCAGCACAGCCAGAATACATATAATATCTATCGCAAGAAATATAAGAATTATTTTTTTGTCAGGATTAAATATTTTTTTCATGTCAATATACCTGCTAGTTATCTGCCAGTCTTACCTGCTGTCCATTATCCAGCGGCTTAGAAGCATTGGTAATAATGTTATCATATTCAGATACCTCTCCCTGAATAGCAGAGTTAACAGTATCACTGGCTACAACATCAACCTTTACCTTTCTTGCCACATATCTGTTTCCAAGAGGCGTTGCCTTTACCTTTACAACAAATACAAACTTTCCATCACTCTCTTCTTTAATGGCGCTGTTGGGAACTACTGTGTCATATCTTCCGCTCTTCTCACCAACCGCAAATTGCAGAGTCTCGCCAACCTGAACATTACCCTTTACTGAAAACTTCACTATACTGGACTGGTTAGGATTAGACGTATCCGCCTTTATACTCTTAACAGATGCAGAAACATCCTCTCCCCATACATTTTCTACAGTTGCTTCATCCGCAACCTTCAGGAGCTGAGCCTGCTGCTTCGATACAGAACAGGCAACCTCATATCCGCTTTCCAGAAGCTGTATAGTTGCAAGCGGCGAATCAGAAGTAACCTTATCTCCGGGCTTTGCCGTAAGTCCCGATATAACACCCGATTCCTGAGCCTTGACATTCTGATAATCATCGACCTCTTTAAGCTTCTCTATCTTTTTCTTCTGCTCTTCTATTTCGGCAAGAGAAGCAGCATCATCTATTGCATTTGTCTGTGCCGTGATACTGGCAGATTCTTTTTTAGCAGCAAGAGCTCTTTCATAAGTAGCAAGATCCTGCTGCTTCTGGCTAAGAGCATCCTCGGCATCAGCAACAGAGGTCTTGGCAGCAAGCTCTTCTACAAGTGCTTTCTTTTCATCGAGGCTGGTCTGCAGTACTGTAAGTTCCTCCTTCGCCGTTCCAAGGCTGCTGACAAGAGCATCCGTAGCAGTAGCATTCTGATAATACTTTTCTATAGTAGAATACGAATCCACCTGAGCCTGAAGCCCTTCCACCTCAGCATTTTTAGCATCATACTGTTCCTGAAGCGCATCCCTTTCTGCCTTTGCAGTAGCAAGCTTTGCCTCATCGGTTTTAGCCTGTTCCAGCGCAGCAGCCGCCTCAGTAACAGCCTCCTTTGCATTTGCTATATTAACCTCATCATCTGTATAATCAGTTGAAGAACGCAGTATCTGCTTGGCATAATTATCCTCAAGGGTTTTCAACTGTTTTTCTGCTTCAGTAAGATCTGTATTCTCGGATTCCTCAAAGGTCATTATAATATCACCCTTCTTAACCTCGTCACCATCCTCAAACTTTACTTCCTTTACAACTCTGTCTCCGCTAACTGTAACCTCCTGATCCTTGCTGACCTCAACAGCCCCCTGGCATCTGACCTTCTTGGATACATTTCCGCTGAAAACAGTTTCCGTAGAAACCTCCGGAAGTGAATAATTCATAATCGTATTGGAAAAAAATGTAAGAATAATAAGTACCACAAAGAATATTATGGCAAAACGCTTGATGATCTTCTTCTTAGTGTTCTGTTCTTTTCTCTCGTTCATTTATTATATGCCTCCTCTAACCCTTTACAGCACCGGAATAAGCTATTCCATCTACCAGATAATCCTCACCATACAGGAATATAAGTATCGGTGGAACCATGTATATAGTGGCAACTGCAAAGGCAAGTCCGATCTCACCATTATTAATCTGCGAAAGGAACACAGACAGCGGATGATATGCTGCGTCACTGAGCATGATAAGTGGCTGCTCAACCATATTCCAGTAATCAATAAATACCAGAATAGCAACTGAAGCGATAGGTCCCTTACAGATCGGAACCGCAACGTTCCAGAATATATGCCATTCATTTGCCCCATCCAGCTTAGCCGCTTCGATAAGCGACTCCGGAATACGTCTCATATACTTCGTAAGAAGATACACACTAAATGGTGCAAATACTCCCGGAAGGATGATACTCCACCTGGTATCCAGCAGATTCAGATAACTGGAAACCAGATAATTCGGAACCAGTGTAACCTGATACGGCATCAGCATCAGTATCAGATACAGGAAGAAAATGATTTCCTTTATTCTTCCTCTGAACCTCGCAAAGCTGTATGCCGCTCCAAGAGCTACAAATATCTGGAATATCATGATAGGAAGTGTCAGAAATACAGAATTCCAGAACTTCATCAGATAATCCGGACTCTTGAGAAGCACAGTCTCATACTGTGTAAATACAACCTTATCCGGAATTAGCTTCAGATTGACCTTCTCCGACCTGTAGGTAGTCGTTCTTTCCTCATCACTATATGATGCCTTGTTGGAATAATCATTAAAGATTATACCGTAGTTGGAGCTTATCTCCTGCTCAGACATAAAGGAATTAGCAAATGTTAGAATAGTCGGAAGGAGAAATGCTATAGCAAATATCGCCGCTATAATAGTAAGTACAACCTTACGTCCAAAGCCTATCTTCTCTCCGGGCTTTCTTCTTCGCCCACGGAAGAAATGCACCCCCGACTTTAGACGTTTTCGTCTCTCCGCCTTCTCTTCCTCTCTTATCTTACGCTCCTCTTCTTCTTCAAGGCGTTCTTTTTCTTCATCTTCATTAATTATGTAATGCATATCAGCCTTCGACATCTTTTCCCACCTTTTCTTCAAATATAAAGAGTGCACCTATGATTACTATCATGACTGTACACATGATGATTGCTGCTGCTGAAAGTTTCTGATAGTTAAGCGTCCGGAATGTATTATTCATAAAATGCTGCAGCATATAGAGAGAATCAAATGGATAATCCCCTGTAAGCAGATATACCTCTCTGAACACCTTGAAGGAATTGATAAGAGACATAATTCCCACAAAGAATATAGTCGGCGATATAAATCTCAGCTTGATATACCAGAACTGCTGAAAGGGAGATGCCCCATCCAGATAGGATACCTCCAGCACATCCTTAGGTATAGCCGTCAGTGCCGACATAAAAAGTATCATATTGTACCCCAGATTCTTCCACAGGAACAAAATAACAACCACCAGTTGACTCCAGCCTGATTTGAACCAGTCAATATTTCCTCCGCCAAAAACATGCAGAATATCATTTACTACACCGTGATAATCAAACAGCACCTGCCATATAAGAACTACAGATGCAACCGGCACCATAAGCGGACTAAGGAAAAATGTCCTGAAATAGCTTTTGGCAGGAATCTCCTCATCCAGTATAAGTGCCATTCCCATAGACAAAAGTATTGCCAGCGGCACCGTCAGGAGCGAGAAGAAAAGCGTATTCTTCGCCGCAGTTCTAAAGGCAGCATTTTCAAGAACCATTTTAAAGTTCCGAAGCCCCACAAAGGTTTTGTCCATCAGGCTTTCAGTATTGGCATAAAATATTACAACAAAAAAAGGGGCTACAAAAAAGACGAGAACACCTATCAGACTTGGACTGAGAAAAAGAGCAGACTTTACTCTGTCTCTCCAGTTTACATGTTTTTTTGTGTAATCTATCTTATTCCCCTGATTATCTAATACAACAACCTTTTCTTTTTTCAGCTTCTTAACTGATACACCCGTATTTTTACTCATGCCAGTATTCCTTTGGTTAATAATTTTAGCAGTTATTCCTTCGATTTATACTAATGCATCCCATGCATTACCCCTGCTTCGCAGGGGCAGATACATCGCACCCGGTATTAATCTCAGGTAAATTATTTATTCTCATTAATATAGGTATTGGCTCTGTTCTGGATAATAAATGTTACATCATCTACACTCTTATCCCCCTCAAAAAACGCCTTTGCCTCTTCCTGTACTATCTTATCTATATTCATATCATATGACCATACTCCGTCAGCAGACTCTACAAGGGATCGGTACTCTTTTGCCTCCTCCTCGGTAAATGGATGAATATCGATCTGCATGTCATACCAGCCTATAGATGTGCTGATAGGAAGCATCTCATTACCATACTTATCGGTAGCGCCTTCCTCAGTATTGGTAATATAATTCATATATTCTTCAAAAACATCCTGTCTGACAGGCAAGCGGTACATAACCTGATAATCCTCAGATTCGTATTCCTCTGTTAAGAGAGTTCTTAAGAATTCCCACGCCTCATCCTTATAAGCCGACTTGGAGGATACCGCAAGGGAGCTGTAGAAATTAACAAAGGTTCCATTTCTATCCTCATTAGGATAACCCTTGAAAGAAATATCACCTTCAAACAGATAAGTGTACATCTGCATATCTTCCGGCGAAAGACCTCCCTGAATAAACAGAAGCTGGTTGTTCTTCATCAGATTCGGTATGGAATTCTCCTGATCCCACTCCACCTGATCATTATTACCACGATCACACATCATCAGAAGATCCTTGAATTCCGGAGAATCAAAGGTACATTTTCCTGTTTCCCAGTCAACAAAATCATTCATACCACCATAGAGGAAGTAGTCCAGGTTCTGTGATTTGTTCGTTGTTTCAAACAGTCTGACCTCTTCATCCTGCTCATCAACATAAGCCTTCATCTCAGAAAAGTTCCAACCGGGCTCCTCTCCAATATCAGATGCCCTGCCCATAAGAGTCATGATCGAAAAGGATGGACATATCCTGTACAGCTTACCATCCGTTTTCATAGCCTCCAGAATATTCGGTATGAAATCCTCCTCACTCAGTTCCGGATCAGCACTGAGAAATGGCGTCATATCCTCAAACATTCCCTTTGCCATACACTGTTCTACTGACATACCGCCTACATTTCCACTGGAGATATCATATATATCAGGCAGATTTCCGGCAGCAATATCAGCACTCATCTTGCCCATAGGATCCATCTCTCCACTATAGTTGATCATATTGATCCTGACATCAGTATGCGACCTGTTGAATTCGAGTATCGCCTGCTTCATATCATATGATTCATAGAGAGACATATATGTAAGAATCTTTCTATCTTTAATTGTTTCCGGATCAACCTTATTGTACCTGGTTACAACCGAGCCCTCCGATCCGGCGGTCTTTGATATAAATGTTTCATTTGAAAGAGGGGTTATACTGCCTACATCATCAGCGGAAATATCTGATGCGTAAAAATCCAGTATTATCTTTGAGGATTCATCTGAATACTTATAGCCATACATCTTTCCGGAATTAAGGTAAAACAGATCATAATCTCCATTTCCTCTTACCAGAGAATTAGTGGTTTCAAAATAAGTAATAGGGACCTCTCTTTCATTAGAAAAGCTTTTGGATTTCTCATCATAAACCTTAGACTTCATAGGTTTATCCTGTGACCCTTCAACGGATTCCACTACAACCGCATTTCCCTTTTTATCGAGGCTGATTCCCTCAATATATGCCTCGGAGTTATAGGTGGCAGCCTGCTTCATATCCTTATCTACAACTACGATCTGGGAATCAAACTGGAAGAACAGATTGCCATTATTATCACAAACACATCTCTGAAGCCATTCATCAGCAGATACCCCAGCAACCTCCCTTAAGGGTACCGGTTCTTTATAGCTTCCATTCTCATATATATAAATTCTTTCTGTATCATCTTCTGTTGAAGGACTTGTGATGTAACCACAGTAACCGGAATCATTTACCAGTATCTGTCTTACATATGCTCCATCTGATGGCTTAGGCTCATCTATCTTTTCAGCAGTTCCTCCCTCAAAGGGCACCTTATAAACTGTATAGTTATCTACACCCGCTATAAATTCAGCATCTCCCTCAGAAGCCTCCGGAAAGTAGAACTCATCTCCCAGAATGATAAATCCATCTGAATATCTCTGAATATCCGTCACATCTCCAACTATACCCTCCACTTTAAAGTCTGCATCCAGAGCAAAAGTATAATTGATAGATTCCTTTGCGAGATCCGACATGGATGCGTCATCTTTTTTACCACATCCCACTACTCCAAGCGTTAATAGAGAAATAAGTGCAACACTTAGCAGCTTTCCTAGTTTTTTCATGTTAATCCACTCTCTGTACTTTATTATAGTCTTATATTCCAGATCATCCCATCAACCAGCAGATTTATTGACATCCTTACGTTTATTTTTCTTATCCAGATATAACTTCTCGTCAGCATACATCATTTCAGTTTCTATATCAACCGTATCAGAAACCACAAGATTCTGAAAACCGAAGCTGAAATCAATGTAGTAAGGCTTTCCGTCCTGCTCATTAAGTCTGTCCTGATAATAATTCATGCTATCTACTATATTTTTAAATGAACTGCCTTCCATATCAGGAACAAATACCGCAAATTCATCGCCGCCGATTCTTGCCATAATGCTTCCCCTCGGAAAGCTCTTTCTAAGCGTATTGGCTATACTGGTAAGTGCAAAGTCACCGTCTTTATGACCAAATCTGTCATTTACCTGCTTCAGATTATCCATATCAATATAACCAACCAGAGCATTCTTTCCACTATAGCTTGCATTCAGGAGAAGCTGTGCTACCGCTTCAAAAAAGCCGCGTCTGTTATAAAGACCCGTCAGCTCATCTGTAACGGATATAGCATTTAGCTGATCATTCTTATCCCGTATCTCATTCATGGTCTGCTCAAGACGGTTCTGGATAGCCATCTCCTGTCTCATAAGTGTAATGAACTTAAGGGACGTTGCAAGCTGAAGGGAGGTAGTATAAACCTTGCTGAAATTTGATATAACTGTTTCGCAAAGAAGCAGTCCATGCTGCGCTTCATTAGTGAAGAGTGGTGTCAGCACCATGGTATGACGCCTTTCATTCGGTGTATATTTATGATTAAATATCATATATGAAGGAAGTATCCTGTTTCCTTCCGGAATCACCTTTGCCTTACCATCCTTACAATATGCCTGAAACATTACATACTTGGGCACCTTCCACATACCATCATTCATAAGCAGCGGCAGTTCGTCATACAGATATACATAGGCACTCTGGAAGCCACTGTTTTTATGCAGATTCTCTGCGATCAGCTTATAACATTTATTATCATCCGTTGCAGTAAGAAGTGTATCTCTGGTAAGTCTCATGGATTGCCATACGCTCTGTTTATTACTCTTAACTTCCATCATATATTCAGCCGACAGATAGAATGACAGTTGCGATAGGACTGTATTGAAAGCTTTTTCCAGCTTTTCATGCAATTCCATATCCATACTAAGACTCAGCATAAAGCTTGAAAACAGACTCATCACATAGGTAAACTTACTATGGGAGAAGTAGTAAACAATAATACTACTCTCCACCACCTTATCCGTTGCATTTCTCAGTTCCTCAGCGTTAAATGCAGCATCCTTGAATACCATATCAATAAATATATTAAAATAAGGAGTCAGCGTTTCAAAAAGCTGTCTGGAATAAAACTTATTCTCATAATGACTGAGAAACAGATTATAGAAGTCATCCAGAAGCTTATCACTCTGCTTCTCACGTATTCTGTTTTCCACCATCTCTATAATCCTGGGATCTGTCGAAGGATTGCAGCCGCAGGACAGTCTTCTTACCATCTTGGAATGCAGCAGAGATACAGAGGTATCACCGGTCCTGATCAGCTCAAGTGCCTGATAGACTGCATTATATCCGAGATCCATTACATTATTATCCACGGTAGTAAGCTGTGGAGTGAGCACCAGAGAAGTCGGTGTGTTGTCATAGCCGGTAACCAGTATGTCTTTGCCTATCACGAGTCCTTTTCTGGTAATAGCCTTGTAGCCGCCAATAGCCATGGTATCATTTGCAAATACGATTGCCTCAAGGTCAGGATTATCATCCAGAAGCTTTCCCACTATCCCTTCAGTAAATTCAGAAAAATCCCCATAAGCAACTCTTTTCTCATCATATGGGATATCATTTTCCGCAAGAACCTTTTTATATATATTAAATCTTTCAAGAGCATCCGCATTTTCCAGACGCCCGCTGACAAAGCCTATCCTGCTCTTCTTATGATCCTTTATGAGATGCTCTATTGCACCCCTTAATCCAGACGCACCTTCTGTATAGAGAAATGGATAGCCTGATATCTCAGCTTCTATTGTTAGTACAGGAACATCAAAATTATCAAGAAACGCTTTCTTGTTTTCAACAGATATAAAGCTGCCTATAGAACCGATAGATACTATAAGAGCATCCATGGATTTTTTACTGGCATAATAGAAAATAGAATTGTACTGATAATCGTACTTTGCATTAACAGGATCATTGTAAGAAGCATTCAGATACATACCCGGCAGAATAATAAGATTCACATCCGCCTCTTCTGCTGCATATTCCACACCTTTTATTATCTCAAAGGCATAATCATTGTCCAGATGACATGTCAAAAAACCGATAGTCGGTCTAGTCTTATCAATCATAATCGAACCCCCTCGATTACTATCTTCATTACCATCCGAATCGCCCCGGAACCAGAATTGTCCAGAAAAGCGATAATCCGGAAACCCCAATACCTTTTTAAATATATCTCAGACACCTTGTATCTGAGTCCCTGCTTCGCAGAACGCATCCCTCGCTCCGCTCGGGATCAACAAGCGCTCCGCAATCGAGGACTATTTGGTGCCATATCTGCTTCGCAGATATGCAAGCCTTACTTCGTAAGTCTTGGTTCTGCTTCGCAGAACGCATCCCTCGCTTCGCTCGGGATCACGATTGCTCCGCAATCGTTGACTATTATATCATAAAAATAAATCAATATAAAGAATGGTTTATATGATAACAACTCAAAAATGTCAATCAATTCCACAATGTTCCTCAAAACATTTATTCAAATGTAACAATAAAATATCCTGCACTTTACAAAACCAGTTTTGTCTATTAAAATCTATGTGTCGTTCAGCGATATATTATTCAAGTCATTATCTCAGGAGGAAGAAAATGGATTATAAGAATTCAGGTGTAGATATCGAAGCAGGCTACAAATCAGTTGAGCTTATGAAGGAGCACGTTAAGAAGACCATGCGAAGCGAGGTACTCGGAGGAATCGGAGGATTCTCAGGTGCATTTTCCATGGCAGGTTTCAAAAATATGGAGAAACCCACTCTGGTTTCCGGAACTGACGGTGTTGGTACCAAGATACAGCTTGCATTTGTTATGGACAAGCATGATACAGTAGGAATCGACTGCGTAGCTATGTGTGTAAATGATATCGCATGTGCAGGCGCCCAGCCACTCTTCTTCCTTGATTATATTGCATGCGGTAAGAACTACCCTGAAAAGATTGCCACTATAGTAAGTGGTGTTGCCGAAGGCTGTGTACAGTCAGGCTGCACTCTTATCGGCGGCGAAACAGCAGAGCATCCGGGACTTATGCCAGAAGATGAATACGACCTTGCAGGCTTTGCAGTAGGTGTTGTAGATGAAAAAGATATAGTTACAGGAAATGACATCAAAGCCGGCGATGTTCTTGTCGGAATCAAATCCAGCGGTGTCCACAGCAACGGCTTCTCTCTGGTAAGAAAGGTATTTGGAACCAGCAAAGAAGCACTCTCAAGATATGTTGATGATCTTGGAGCTACAGTAGGTGAAACACTTATAACCCCTACCAGAATATATGTAAAGGCACTGAGCAGCATCCGTGAAGCAGGTATAACCATAAAGGGTGCGAGCCACATAACAGGCGGAGGCTTCTACGAGAATATCCCAAGAATGCTTCCGGAAGGCATCCTCGCAAGAGTAAACAAGAATTCCTACGAAGTACCTCCTATCTTTAAGCTTATCGCAAAAGAAGGAAATGTAGAAGAACATGTTATGTACAATACCTACAACATGGGTATCGGTATGATACTTGCAGTAAGAGCTGAGGATGCAGATAATGTAATAGCCGCTGTAAAGTCAGCCGGTGACGATGCAGTAATAGTTGGTGATGTAATCTCCGGCGATAAGGGCGTTACGTTGTTTTAACACTATTTCATATAATCAGGAAGGAAAAACAATGTTAAGAGTTGTTGTTTTGGTTTCAGGAGGTGGCACAAATCTCCAGGCCATAATAGATAAAGTAAAGGACGGCACAGTTACTAATACAGAAATCGTAGGTGTCATAAGCAATAACTACGGTGTCAAATCTCTGGAACGTGCAGATAAAGCAGGAATCAAAAATGAAGTGGTTGCTCCAAAAGACTATCCGGACAGAGCAGCCTTTAACCGCGCTCTGCTAAATGCACTGGACAGCTATAATCCGGATCTGATAGTTCTTGCCGGATTCCTGGTTGTAATACCGGATATAGTCATCAAAAAATACGAAGGTAAGATAATCAATATCCACCCTTCGCTTATTCCATCCTTCTGCGGAACCGGATATTATGGACTAAGAGTTCATAAGGCCGCTCTTGAAAGAGGCGTAAAGATATCCGGCGCAACAGTTCATTTTGTAGATGCAGGAACCGACACAGGTCCCATCATTCTTCAGAAGGCCGTTGAGGTTCTTCCCGATGATACTCCGGAGATACTTCAGCGAAGGATCATGGAGCAGGCTGAGTGGGTAATACTCCCACAGGCAATCGATATGATAGCCAACAACAGACTATAGACAACATGTGACAAAGTGCCTGTCCCCCTGTCACCAAATGGTGACAGGGGGACAGGCACTTTGTCACTCTTCCTCTACAAGTAAGGAAAAGAGTTCATATACTTCCGGATATTTCTTTTTCAGATTGATAGGTCTGAAATCAGAACCTAAAAATGCATGGCTTGTTTCAGCTCTATGAAGAAGTTCATCTGTTCCGGAACGGTAAATGTTATACTTCAAAGTAAACTTGACAGAGCTCAGCTTCACTATCCGTGGAACTATCTCGATGATATCTCCGTAGCCCACTGACTTGATATAGTAATCATGAAGCTCAAGTACAGGGATAATGATTCCCATCTGTTCCAGCTTATCATAAGGAAGTCCCATCTGATCCATAAGATGCAGTCTTGCCTCCTCCAGATATCTGGCATAATTTGAATGATGCACCACATGCATCTGGTCAGTTTCGTAATAATTGATTACTCTAACATAGGATTCCGGTTTATGCTTTGATTCCGGACTATTCTTTAATTCTTTCTCATCATTAATCTGTGACATATCAACCGCCTTTTAATCTGATTTCAGGTTTTAGCACCTGACTATTTACAGCGAACCACCCGATAATTTAACAACCGGGGATTTCCACTTCTTTACAACAAATATTTCAGGACAAAGGATTAGACTACCCTATTCATCCAATGGCCGTTTTCTTGATACAGCCTCGTCAGAGCGGTCCATAACCTCTATCTCTATAGTTTCCTTCTTCTGATCGATCTTTTTAGCCGTTCTGTCAGGATTGATCTGCGGACGGTCTGTAGGTGCCAGAACCTCTTTTTTCCCTTCATCAGACAGTTCAAAGCTAAGCTGTCCCCTTTCCTCTCTTTCCTTCGCTATAGCCTTCATTCGCTCCTTATAAAGTTCAACAGACAGCAGGTCACTGAGTTCGAGTATCTGCGCATATCTGTCATTTGCTTTAAGGCTGTTCAGATTACTCATAAGCTCAGCCTTATTCTCGGAAATATCCTCAACCTTCTGTCGAAGGGTACTTTTCATTCGCGAATACTCCTGCTCGATCCTGTCATAGCTTTCCTGAACAAGATGATCAACCTCGGTAAGCATCTCATCTGTATAGATAAGCGATGCTGCATATATATCAGATGCCGTACGAAGCATCTGTTTCTCATCGGAAGATAGTTCCGAAGCCTTAAATGCAGGCGGCTCATCATCTCTTCTTTTTGTAACCCTGATACGACTTGCCGTTTTCTCAGCCTGATACAGTATCTCCTCCGCCTCTTCCTGAGCTTCGCGAAGAATCGTTGCACGTTTATCCGTCACCTCGCGATACATTTTAAGCTCATTCTTAACCACCTCGGTTATATTATCCACAAGACGAAGCAGCTCTTCTCTGTCAAGAACAGCCCTCTCCTTATGTAATGTTTCCGAAGGTGCATCCTGTATTCTCATCTTAAGTCCGGCCAGCAGAAGCTCTGCTCTACCATTTTTCTGTTCCATAGTATCTCCTAAATTATCATTTATCTGTTAAGGTCATGCCGCTATGACGCATTTTCTAATCCCGGTACATCGGTTGCAGGTAAGCCGGACTCTCAGATTAAGCAAGCATCTGTTCCGGTTATTTAAGAATCGGTGTACTAAGCCTTACAGTTACGCCCCAGACCTAAATACTTCATTATCCCCCTCACCGTATAGGACACCATATATCCTGCGGATGATAAAACGGGGATTCCAAGGAATCTGTAAACTCTATATGTCATAATTGCAGATCTAAGCTTATTTCCAGATCTGCTGCCCGGGCTGAGCCTGTAATTAAGCAGCGGCCGGTTGATACCTGCGGCATATCCGCCACGTTTCAATATACTGAGCCACAGGGCATAGTCCTCATGGAGCTTTCCGTCCGGAAATGAAACATCCTCCAATGTATCCTTTCTAATCAGAACCGAAGAACAATTAATCTGATTAGACAGAAGAAGCTTATCATAATCAACTATCTTATCACAGCCTATAGTTTTATCAAAATATATTCCTCCGGAAGATACCAGCCTGCGACCTGTAAAACAGATAACAGGAGCCTCCCCCTCTAACCGGAATCTCTCCATTACCTTTATCTGCTTATCCAGCTTATCCCTCTCCCAGAAATCATCCGAATCAAGAAATGCTATATACTCTCCGTAAGCTTCTCTAATTCCCAGATTTCTGGCGCCGGCAGCTCCAAGTCTATCATTACTCTTAATTATCCTAAGGGGAAATGGATAGGTATCATAGCAACCTGCTACCAGCTCCGCCCTTTCATCAGGCTTACTCATATCATCTATGATTATCACTTCCACATCTCTATAAGTCTGACACGCCACAGAATATAGCGTTTGTTTTATCGTTCTGCTGCTATTATGATACGGAATAACAACGCTGACCATGAATAACTCCTCTAACTATATAAAGCCGACGGCCACTTACGGTCATCGGCTTTAATCATCGTATTATATCAGGCAAGCCTCTTAGCCTCTTTTAAGGAAATCAGGAATCTTAATATTCTGACTTGATCCAGAGCTTATAGGACTTGCAGGTTCTGCTGCCGGACTAGCAGGCTTAGCAGGACTAGCAGGCTCCGATGAACCTCCCAGATTAAGTGGAACAGGTGTTGCCTTCTTTATAGGAGTCATGCTTGGTGTCTTGATATCTCCAAATGTAGGAGCCTTAGGTGCAGTGCTTGAAACACTTGATACCTTAGATGCGCTAATTCCGCCCACCTTATCAGCATCCTCAAGACCTGTAGCGATAATTGTAATGCTGACATCTTCACCGGCAACATCATTATCAACTGTACCGAAGATAATATTTGCTTCTTCTCCGGCAACTTCTGAAAGATATGTGATAGCATCGTAAGCTTCAACGATACCAACATTTCCTGAGAAGTTAACGATAATATCAGAAGCACCATTAACGGTTGTCTCAAGCAGAGGTGAATCCATAGCAGACTTGATAGCATCAACTGCCTTGTTATCTCCACTACCATAACCGATACCGATATGTGCAATACCCTTATCACGCATAACCGTCTGGATATCAGCAAAGTCGAGGTTGATAAGACCAGGCTTATTGATAAGATCAGTAACACCCTGAACACCCTGCTGAAGAACCTCATCCGCCTTCTTAAGAGCATCAGGAATACTTGTTCTCTTGTCACATATCTGAAGAAGCTTATCGTTAGGAATAACAATAAGTGTATCAACATTCTCGCGAAGCTTTGCTATACCATTTAAAGCATTTGCCATACGTGGCTTACCTTCAAAGGAAAATGGCTTTGTTACTACACCGACTGTAAGAATACCAAGGTTACGTGCGATCTCTGCAACTATAGGAGCAGCTCCGGTACCAGTTCCACCACCCATACCACAGGTTACGAAAACCATATCGGCATCCTTGATGATGTCATTGATCTCTTCTCTGTTCTCTTCTACAGCACTCGCTCCGATCTCAGGCTTTGCGCCGGCACCAAGACCCTTAGTAAGCTTCTCACCTATCTGAATCTTTGTAGTAGCCCTGCTGAGTGAAAGTGCCTGCTTATCTGTATTGATTGCAATAAGCTCAACTCCCTCAACATTCTCATCAATCATTCTGTTTACAGCATTATTTCCTGCACCACCAACTCCAATTACAAGGATACGTGCAGGGTTCTTTTCATCATTTGACTTTATCTCAAGCAAGGTTCCATCCTCCTTAAAAATATTACTAATTATATAAAAATCTCCCTTATTTAATCATACCTGTCCTCTATTGTACGAAATTTTCCAACAAATAGCAAGAAAATATTATGTAAATTAAAAAATTATCATTTTCCCTTAAAGCTGGCTGTAGGATTCTCAAGTGTATAATCCTTCATATATAAAACTCCACTCTTTTCTCCCAGTCCGTCCGACTCCAGAATACTTCCCAGATTCATAAGCTGTACTGCGATATTAGAGCCATCCCCAAGTTCTATCTCCACATTTTTATGCCACAGAACCACTTCCCCGTCAGCAGTAAACTCTATTCCCGATATACTAAGCTCATACTTTTCTACCAGTTGGGTAATATTCAGTATGGTTTCAAATTTCTTCTTGTTTTCTATAGGAAGCTTCTTACCCAGCTCCCAGCTCTTAACCGTAAGACCTTTTATATAAGGAACGCCCTCATATCTTTCATTTGCAGTTTCCAGCACTATACCATCCTTATCAAAGTATATATATTTTTCCATATACTCGATACAGCCTGCAACAGACTTCTCATATACATCCACTATAACCGAATGCTTATCCTCAAAGCTTATATCCATCTTTGCCACAAAGGGGATATCTTCCTTTCTGCCCAGCTTGTTATTCAGATACAGCATAATGGTATTTCCCATCAAAGCGTTATCATCTATAGCTTTTCTTACAGATTCTTCATTGGACATAACACATCCATTTACGGCTACGTTATCCAGTGTAAATGTACTGGCAAACAGAAGTCCCCCAAGAAGAATGATCAGTATAATGATCGGTATCAGATTAATCTTCTTTCTCAATTAGCGATTCCTCCCGTTTACCAAGTGGAACAATCTGCCGGGACACCCCAAGCACCAGTCCCATTTCCGCAAGCAGGAATACCATGGACGACCCTCCATAGCTTATGAAAGGAAGCGGCACACCTGTATTGGGCATAACATTCGTAACAACGCTCATATTTATGATCACCTGTACAGCGATATGTATAAGCACACCAACAACTATAAGAGAACCATATCTGTCAGGAGCACCTTCTGCTATGAATCTAAGTCTCCATATAAGCAGCAGAAAAACTATGATAAGTCCAACTGCTCCAACGATTCCCAGCTCTTCACAGATTATGGAGAATATCATATCATTCTGGGCTTCCGGTATCCTACCTGTTTTCTGCACACTCTGTCCCAGCCCTCTTCCAAAAAAGCCACCGGTACCAACAGCATAGAGCCCCTGCATGGTCTGATATCCTTCTTCCGGATTTCGCCACACACGAAGTCTTTCCAGACGGTACCCTTCCATACCAATCAGTATAGCTATTCCCACCGCTCCGAATATTCCAATCGGAAGAAGATAAATATATTTATTAGTCGCTATCAGCCATATACCGCCGGCTATAAGGATACATACCAGAGCTGTACTGAAGTCCTCTACAGCTATAAGAAGCACCATAACAATTACCGGCCCAAACAGCGCAAACATTCCTTTTATGGTGTACATGAAAAATGCTCTGTCCGTGCAGGCATAAGCCATATATAACAGGATAACTATCTTAGCTATCTCTGATGGCTGGAAAGCGATAAAGCCAAGATCAAGCCATCTTTTAGCACCATTTACACTCTTTCCCCAGAAAAGAACCGCCAGAAGAAGGCCCAGCATTACTATTATTATAAGATAGGTAAAACGCTTTAGATACTGATACCTGACACGGGATACAATATACATAACAAACAGACCAACGCCCGAAAAGATGAACTGCTTAAGCGCAAAGCCATATGGATTCTTATATTCTATTCTGGATGCGTAAATCCCGGCGCTATATACCATCATAAGTCCGAAAAATATCAGAAAAATGATATAGAACAACGTGGGATAATCAAAATACGTCGCATCCCTCAGCCAAAAGCCTTTCTTCTTTTTCGTATTTGCAGAAGTCTTTGAAGCCATTTATCAATCCTCTAAACCATTTACATATACCTTGAAAAGTGTTCCTCTTTCTTCATAACTCTTGAACATATCCCAGCTTGCACATGCCGGTGACAGAAGTACATTGTCCCCGGGCTTTGCATGCTCATAGCAATATATTACCGCACTCTCAAGGCTGTCAACCTTTACTATCTCATTAAAACCGTGAGCCTTACAGCATTTCTCTATCTTATCAGCCGTTTCACCCATAAGAACCAGAACCCTTATCCTTCCCGGGAAGCACTCAACCCAGGCATCATAGTCCGAATCCTTATCATATCCGCCACCTATCAGAAGTGTGGTTCCTTTCATAGCAAGAACAGCTTTTATCGCAGCATCAGGGTTAGTTCCCTTGGAATCATTAAAGTATCTGACATCCCTTACTTCCCTGACAAACTCTATCCGGTGTTCCACTCCACTGAAGCTGTAAACTGTATCTCTTATCACATCAATAGGGATATCCATATAAGCCGCTATAGCAACTGCTGCAAGTACATTTTCCAGATTATGCTGACCAAGTATCTTTATACCGGACACATCAAGGATGTAATTCTCTACGCCATCACGTTTTACATATATACGCCCGTCTCTGACAAATGCACCTTCCTCCTGTTCCTTTTCATGGCTGAAAAATACACGCTTAGGTCCATTTATCTCAGATGCTCTGGATCTGGTCTCAGGATCATCGTAGTTCAGAATTATAAAATCATCCTCCGTCTGATTCTCAGCTATTCTGAGCTTTGCCTTAATATAATTTTCAAAAGTATGATGCCTGTTTAGATGATCCGGCGTAAGATTCAGAATCGCAGATACATGAGGTTTGAATCCGTGTATAGTCTCCAACTGAAAAGAACTTATCTCGGCAGCAACTATGGTATCCTCTGTAGTTGAATCTGCAAATCTCGTAAAGGGGAGACCAATATTTCCAACCACCAGAAAATCCTTCTGATAATTCTTGAATATCTCTCCAACCAGTGTTGTAGTTGTAGTCTTACCATTTGTACCTGTAATAGCAGCTATCACACCTTTATTATAGTGATCGGCAAGCTCTATCTCTCCCCAGATAGGAATATTCTTTTCTCTGACCTTTTCGACAAATGGAACCTCCAGTGGAATTCCGGGACTGATTACAAACAGATCCACTCCTTCAAGTACATCATCTGTAAGCTCTCCAAGCTTAACAGATACCAAAGAAGAATGACTTACACTCTCCATTATTTCCTCAGGATTCAGCTTTTCATTCTGATCATATATAACTACTGTTGCTCCATTTCTTACCAGAAGACCAGCAGCAGCTATTCCACTCTTTCCTGCACCTGCGACAATTACTTTTCTGAATTCCATAATCATTTCTCCATTTTCTATCAGTATTATCCTATAAATACTATCCTAATAATATCATTCAGGCGAAACCGTATCCTCTTCCTTCTGATCACTCTCGCCAAGTCCATCCATAATACTATCCATATTCTCATCGGTTTCCGTAGCTGCTTCTGTTGGCTGCTGATTCTGTTCCGGAGTAGAACCCGCCGAACTAATAGCCGGAGCATCTCCCTCAAATACAGGACTAGCTACCTCATCAGTTCCGGTCACATCCCCCTGCTCTGCATCTCCGGTCTTATAAATATTGAGATACGGAAGAAGCTCCTCTGCAATATCATTAAAGAGAAGTGCACCCGCACCGGATTCATCAGGATTTGGAACAGCAGGCTCATCTACTGTACAGTACACCATTACCTGCGGATCATCCACCGGAGAAAATCCGATAAAGGAAAGTATATATTTCCCCTGATTTCTCGGAAGCTTTTCCGCTGTACCGGTTTTCCCTCCGACAGCATAGCCTTCCACTATAGCCCTTCTACCGGTACCATTTTCAACAACGTCCCTGAGGATACCCTTCATCTGTTCTGATGTTTCCTGGGAAATGGTCCTTCTCACAAGAATCTTGTCATAGTTCTCAACCAGATTGCCATCAGCATCGATAACCTTTTTAACAACATGAGGCTGATAATAGTAGCCTCCATTTATTACAGAACAGAATGCAGTACCGAGCTGCATCATGGTTACATTAAGTCCCTGTCCAAATGATGATGTAGCAAGCTCAACGGGATTCAGAGTTTCCTGATGATAGACAACATTATAGAGGTCCTCTGCACTCGGTTCTCCGATTATATCAATCCCTGTTCTCTGACCGAAGCCGAAGAGAACCTGATACTTATCAAAGGTTGTTGCACCCTCCTGGGCAGCTATCTGCATGAGCGCATCATTACAGGACTGCTCTAATGCCTGAGGAACTGTCACCCATCCATGACCACTACGTTTATGACATTTGATCGGCCAGTCCGCAACCTGCTGTATTCCATCACAGAAGTAGGACTCCTCGCCAGTGATAGCACCATCCTCTATCGCACCGGATATGGTAAAGGTCTTGTAAGTAGAACCCGGTTCAAATGTATCGCTTATAACAAAATTTCTCCATACCTTGTCCAGATGATCTATCCTTTCCTCATCTGTAAGGTCCTTGCAGATCTTTTTATATTCTTCGTCCGAAAGAACTTCTCCCTCTTCTTCAAACTGATACTTCGCAGCCGACATAGAATATGCATTATTGGGATCATACTGATGTATATTATACAGCGCCATGATCTCACAGTTTTTAGGGTTCATAACAAGAACTGATATATTCTTGGCATTAAAGGTTTTCTGGAACTCCTCACTCTTCTCCTGAACTATCCTCTGAACTTCACTGTCTATGGTCGTTACCAGACTGTATCCATCTGTAGCTGTTTCGAGCTCTCTCTGGAGACTGTAATCTTCTCCAAGATAGGTATATTTTCTTCCGTTCTGACCATTCAGGGAAGAATTATATCCACCTTCAACTCCACCGATACCAACATTTCCGCTTACCACAAAGCCAAGAATGTGACAGGCAAGATCACCATTCGGGTAGATTCTCTCATATTCCTCTTCAAGTCTGATTCCCACAACGCTTTTCAGATCATCCGCATTTTCTCTATCGGCAAGCATATAGTCTTTTACATCGTCATAGGTAAGCTTCTTTCGGATTATCTTATACATTGACTCGGAATCTTCGTAATATTTACCAAGCTCTTCGTCTGATATTCCAAAATATTTTTTCAAAGCCGCAGTTGTTGCTTCCCTGGTATAGTTATACTGAAGTATATTCTTGGGCTCTATTATCAGATTATAAACCTTTTTACTGGTTGCCAGCACTGAACCATTGCAGTCATATATATCGCCACGCTTAAATGGAACTATGATACTTTCATAATCCTTCTGGGCAAGAACTCTTTCAGTATATTCATCTCCCTGAAAAATATTATAATAAACCACTGCACCAATGATGACGCCAAAGCATACGGTAAATGCTATAACCAAAAACAGAAGATGCCTTCGCATCCCCTCGTTGAATACCTTTCTCTTTTTTTTAGGTCTAACCGCCATATAAAAACTGTCCTCTAAATGTCAAAATAATAAACATCCTATAAAACCACATCAAGACCGCTGATTAATCAACGGTCTTTGGAACATCATTATACTGTTTTACATAGTCGCCATTTTCCTGCTCGTAGTATATAATCTGTCCATTCTGCGAATATACCATACCAAGCTCCCCTGTGGCAATAGTATATATATCTTCCAGTGAATACATACTATCCAGCTTATTCTCATGAGCCGAGTTATCTGCTTCTATACTCTGCAGGCTTTCCCTAAGTGAATCTATGCTTCTTTCCTTGGATTCAACACTCGTTTGTACTGTTATCATTACAACGCAGGCTGCAACCACCATCAGAAACATAAGTACCAGAACAGCCATATATCTGAAGTCAAAGCCTCTGGATTCCTCTGCGATTCTGGCGGCCTTTCTGTAGCTCACCCTTCCCCGTCTCGCCGGTCTCCTTACCTCAGGCTCATCCTCATAATACCTTCTGGGACTTACCTCATAGCGTCTTGCCGCATTTCCATCATAATACATATCTCTTCTTGCCATACCTTACACTTCCCATCATTTTATTTATAAACTATTCTTTGCAGAATATTCTCAGCTTTGCGCTGCTGCTTCTTGGATTCATTTCCAGTTCTTCCCTGTCTGCCACAACAGGTTTTCTGGTAATTACCCTTCCCTTTGGCTTTCTTCCGCAGGTACATACCGGGAAATCAGGCGGGCAGATGCAGGGATTCTCAGCAGTTCGCATCGCCCGCTTGACGATTCTGTCTTCCAGCGAATGAAATGTGATGATACATAATCTTCCTCCGGGATTCAGAAGCTCGATCATATCATCCAGACCATCTTCCAAAACACTCAGTTCTTTATTTAACTCTATCCTGATAGCCTGATAGGTTCTTTTGCAGGGATTACCTCCCTGTCTTCTTGCTGCTGCAGGAATCGAGCTCATGATAATCTCATTTAGTTCAAAGGTGGTCTCCAGTCTCTTTTTTTCTCTGAAGCTCACTATATTTGCAGCAATCTTTCCGGCAAACTTTTCTTCGCCGTAGTCCTTCAGAATCCTTCTCAGATCATCCTCGGAGTAATCATTCAGAAGATCCTCTGCAGTATATTCAGCGGACTGGTCCATTCTCATATCAAGAGGTGCATCCTCTCTGTAAGAAAAGCCTCTCTCTGCATTATCAAACTGATAGGACGAAACCCCAAGATCCATAAGTATTCCGTCAACAGATGTGATACCTCTTTCCTGAAGAACCGATCTCATATTCACGTAATTACTGTGAATAAGGATTACATTCGGATACTCCCTTAGTCTTTCCCCTGCCGCAGCGAGCGCATCCATATCCTGATCTATACCTACCAGACATCCTCTGGGAGAAAGTCTTTTAACTATTTCAGACGAATGTCCCGCCCCGCCAAGAGTGCCATCTACATATATTCCGTCAGGTTTTATATCCAGCCCTTCAATCACAGGCCTCAGCATAATTGGTATATGTTTAAATTCCAACTACCAGTTCCTCCAGCCCTTTACTAGAAACGAAGCTTCTTCTCTGAAATCTTCTTGGACATCTTCTCGCTTGTATATTCTTCTTCAGGGAAATTCTCTTCGTAGGTTTCCCTATCCCAGACCTCAGCCACTTTACCATTTCCAATAACTTTAACTTCCTTGGTAATTCCGGCATATTCCCTAAGATTCTTGGATAAAATGATTCTTCCCTGAGAGTCAAATTCACAGCGGTCAACCTTTGCTGTGAAGTTTCTGAACAGGTCTCTATCTTCTTTTAAGCTTGTATCCAACTGTTCTTCCAGACTATCAACAAACTTTTCAAACTGTTCGTAGGAATATATTCTGAGACATTTATCCGGTCCTCTTCCGACTACAACCTTGGAACCCAGGTCTTCTCTGAACTTGAAAGGAACACTAAGTCTGCCTTTAGCATCTACATTATGGTTATATTCTCCAATAAGTAACAAAGACACCTTATTTGCCCCTCCTTTCCCAGATTCCTTTCAAAAAAACCTCAAATCTCACAATTTTTTCCCACATCATGGGTTTCGATAGATTTTGACCAGTAAGTCATCACCACAATTACCCACTTTTTAAGTATATTAACCTACGAATACACAAAATGCAAGCGCATTTTCGAATTTCAGAAGGATTTCACAAAAAAATAAAAGCCCCTATTTTCCGTCATTTTGACGAAAAATAAGAGCTTTTTTATACATTATTACAATATATATGGTCTTTCAAAAACAGCGCCACTAAATATTGTGATTACCGGATATTATGAGCACTTTTTTCATATATTATATATTTTTCAGGAAATAAGGTCTTTTTCCCCACTTCCTCCCCCACATATATCCACACTCATCACCACACTGCACCTCAAATGGTCTCAGTGTCCTTTTTCTTTAACCGCATCCTGTTATATATTATCACGCCGACTGCTACAAGCACGCACGCCACTGCAACCACCTGACTTATCTTGAAGGGACCCATCATCAATGAATCAGATCTAAGACTCTCTACCAGAAATCTTCCCACTCCATAGCCAGCCACATATATCATGGCAAGCTCTCCATCAAACTTTTTCTTCTTTCTATAGAAGAAAATGATGGCAAGGATCAGCAGGTTCCAGAATCCTTCATATAGAAAGGTCGGATGAACCGTTATACAGGTTATACCCTTAACCATTTCAGTATGCTCCTGCATCTCAGATGTAATAATCCCGGTTGAAACCATTTCATTATAAAAAGCGTTACTATAATACTCTACAGGAATTGCCATTCTGAATACTGAGGAGGTAAATGTTCCAAAGGCTTCCCTGTTAAAGAAATTGCCCCATCTTCCAAGTATCTGACCTATCAGGACACCCATAGTTACCGTATCTCCCAGAAGAGGGAGACTGATCTTCTTAACTCTGGAAAATATAAGTCCTGTTATCGTACCGGCTATAAGTCCGCCATATATAGCAAGACCGCCATTTCTGATATTTATCATATCCAGAAGCGTCTTTCCAAAAGACTTACCTTCTTCTATAAATCTGTCCGGATAGAATATAATATAGTATATTCTCGCACCTATTATAGAAGGAATAACCATAGCAAGAAAAAAGTCCAGATAATCTTCTTCATTCTGCCCTGTTCTCTTCGCTTCTTTTAATGATACAAAATAAGCCAGAACAAATCCGGAAGTAACGACTATGGCATAAAAAGGAAGAAAGAAGCTTCCTATGTGAATCCCTCTTGGCACATTTTCCAGAAAAATACCAAGTCCGGGAAAATATATTCCATTCATATCTATTCCACCTGTTCCAGACTCATCTTATACATTAAACTTGAAAAGAACTACGTCGCCATCCTTCATGACATACTCTTTTCCTTCCTGTCGTACAAGTCCCTTCTCCTTAGCCGCAGCCATACTTCCTTCCCTTATCAGGTCATCATAAGCAACAACCTCTGCTTTGATGAAGCCCCTTTCAAAATCAGAATGAATCTTTCCTGCAGCCTGAGGAGCCTTGGTTCCCTCTTTGATAGTCCAGGCTCTTGACTCCTGCTTACCGGCTGTAAGATAACTGATAAGTCCAAGCAATGTATAGCTTGCCTTGATAAGCTTATCAAGACCGGATTCCTTAAGTCCAAGATCCTCGAGGAACATCTTCCTTTCATCATCATCCAGCTCTGATATCTCCGCTTCCATCTGGGCGCATACTGTAAACACCTGTGCATCAGTTTCAGCAGCATATTCACGAACCTTCTTCACGTAGTCATTATTTGCGCCATCGTCAGCCATATCGTCTTCACTAACATTTGCCGCATATATAACCTTCTTCTCTGTAAGAAGTGTATATTCCTTTATCCAGGCAGCCTCATCCTCATCAGCGGCATTTATCTCAAAGGTTCTTACCGGCTTTCCCGCCTCAAGATGCTCCTTGATGCGATTCTGGAATTCCAGCTCCTTAGCCGCCATCTTATCATTTCTGGAAAGCTTGACAGTCTTGGATATTCTCCTCTCCAAAACCTCCAAATCTGAGAATATAAGCTCGATATTGATAGTCTCTATATCCCTTATCGGATCAACCGAACCATCCACATGTATAACATCAGGATCGTCAAAGCATCTTACAACATGTACGATAGCATCACATTCCCTGATGTTGGCAAGGAACTGGTTTCCTAGTCCCTCACCCTTGGAGGCTCCCTTAACAAGTCCGGCTATATCAACAAATTCTATAATAGCAGGAGTTGTCTTGTCAGAATCATACATCTTTGTAAGTACATCCAGCCTCTCATCCGGCACTGCAACTATACCGACATTCGGATCAATAGTAGCAAAGGGATAATTAGCCGCAAGCGCTCCCGCTTTTGTAAGTGAATTAAATAATGTAGATTTGCCTACGTTAGGCAGACCGACTATACCTAGTTTCATAATAATTTCCTCTTTCCTTTATTTATTGGGGTTTCCAGACTTTCTATTTGAAC
>DGRT01000111.1 GCA_002391105.1 Lachnospiraceae bacterium UBA4381
TTGACCTCCCATGTTTTTTATTTGATTTATAAATTATAATCATAATATATTTATCTTAAAAGTGGTGGCATTTCTGGTGGCATAAAAAAGCCAGTGGATTCTACTCCACTGGAATACTAAGATCATCTATACAATAATTATATGCTGCAAGTTTTTCCACAAATCTTGTAAATGCTTTAGCAATATTTTTTTCCGGTACATATATTATTTTATCATTTGTAAGATACGGAACAAGAATAACATAATCATTTTCTAATACACTTATTGACCAATTATCAGATAATGATAGTTTATCCGGATCAAGAACCTCCAATGTATCATGCAATCTGCTTTTCATAACCTGAAATGCAACATCACAATCTTCTTTACTATATTCTATCCTGACTCCTACCTCTTCGATAGCATTACTCTTCATCAACTCTAAAAGACCATCATATGATATAATTTCCTTGTATGGGTGATTTACAAAACACCCGATATGTTTTTTAATGGCCTCTTTATAAGGAGCTGACACATATTTGTCAATCAGCTCATTTGTCGCAATAAAACTAAGTCCCGGTCTTTTTTCAATTATATAAAGCTTTTTGTCCTCCCTTTCATCAAGCAAATGAACATATTTTTCTTTTTCGCTGATTTTGGAAACCAGATACTCAGAATTATTTATAAGTAATTGATAACTATCTTTATAACTTTTTATCTGCTCTTTTTCATCCATTATAAGCAGTTCTGTTCCATCACGACTTAAAAGAAGCACCGAATCAGTCGTAATTATATAATAAGGATACAGCACCCCCATTTGAGATGAAGAATTGCCATTTGTCTTGTAGTATCTTGCTTCATAATTAAGATTCTGACTTAACAAAAAGTTAAGATACTCCTTAATTGAACCAACCACACCTTCTCTTATAAAAATATTATCAACAGGTATCTCAACAAGATGCTTTATAGGAGTAACTCCGGATCTTTTATCAGAATTAATCAACTGTAAAATGTTATATATTCCAAGTTTCCCAAGAAGCTCCAACGATACATAAATATCCAGTTCATTTTTATTATACAGAATCTCCCTGGCTATATCAGTTTTCAGGTAATCTCTGACTTTTCCAACTCCACGTATAGTTTTAGGTTTATCATCATATGCAGGATTGCCAAACAAATCATCATAAATATTAATACTTAATTTATTCTCTTTGGAGTAATCATCGTATTCGGAAAGCAATTCTAACACGCCTGTTACAAAGTTTCTTTCAAGAAGTGTCTCGTCATCAAGAACCTCTTTCTCATACATTTCTATCAGTTCTTTTCTTTCGCTTGTAGCTATATCCAAGCCATCCAAAATACTATACAACTGTTTTTCTGTAGGATATCTGCTGCCTTTTAATATCTTATAAAATGTCGATCTGTCTATTCCTGAATGACTGATTATAAAATTATTGGACGAACCATTTTTATCAATATAATGATTTAACAAAGAAATAAAATTCATAGCTATAAAGTCCTCCTGTCTAACTCTTGAGACTTATATAGGTTCCCAGCAGTTCATTTATCTCAACCATATCGCCTCTTTCAATACATTCACCGAGTACCTTGATGAAGTCCATATCCTCGGCTCCGTATTCTCCGGCACTTATCTCCTCGAATATCTCTTTTACCGCATCCATATCCTCATAGTAGGTACTTTCCTTCATACGACGAAGACTGGCAATATTAACTATATCCGCTGCTTCACTCTTCCCACCGTCAAGGACATCCGTAGTATCACGTTTTTCCTTGGTTACTGTATGCTGCTCAGCGTATTCTTCATCGGACAGTCCCTTCTCCTTCTCTACAAAGCTGAGATACTGCTCTATTGATTCATTTAATACATTCAGACAGTCAAATATAACACCAAGATTATCTCTTGCATATGCTCTGTTTCCAAGATTCATCGCATTTTCCACACGAAGCGCAATATCCGCTGCCTCTACCGCTCCAACATTCTGGCAGCCGGTACGGACACTATGAATCTTATTTCTGAAGCCTCTGTAATCAGAACTGAATTTCTGCCTCAGCTCCTCTGCACTGTTTTTATTCTGATTATAAAATGTACTCAGGATTCTGTTATATACATCGATATTACCACCGATTCTTCCAAGCACTCCTGCCACATCAAAAAACTCTTCAAGTTTCTTAAGCCCTTCGCTGTATCTGGACTCCGTGAGATACTGTATAACGTCATTAGTCTTATGCTTAACCTTTTCCGGCGCTGCAAATCTAAGCAGAAGGCTGGCAAGGACTGTGATATCGAAAGGTTTCAGAATAACATCCTGGAAGCCCTCATCTATGATATCCTGTCTGTTCTTGCCTATAACATCTTCTGACATCGCAATAACCGGAAGATCCTTATATTTATCATCAGCCAGATCCCTGATCTCTCTCATGGCATCTATACCATTCATTACAGGCATACCTATATCCATGAGCACCAGGTCATAATCATTTGACATGACCATATCTATAGCACTGAGACCACTGGCTGCTGTATCACATTTTATTTCCATGGCATCTATGACATCGGCAGCGACCTTTCTGCTGAGCTCATTATCATCAACCAGCAGCAGATGCAGTTCAGGAGCCCACATTCTTTCAGCCTCTTCTCTGGATACTCGCTCAATGGTATTATCATTTAACGGAATACCATTCTTGCTCACCTCAGGAAGACGCTGATAAAGTGAAAATGTAAATGTAGCACCTGCGCCGTACGTACTGTCAACATCTATATCACCATTCATTATCTCTGCCATCTTCTTGGCTATAGACAGACTTACTCCATTACCGGTATTTACAACCGACTGCTTGGATTCATCTATATAATATATCTCAAAAAGATGTTCCAGTCTTTCCGGACTGATACCTGTACCCGTATCAGAAACACTGAATACAAGATTTCCCTCCGTATCGTCCTCGCCTTCTCCAAGCTTATAATAATCCACAGAAAGAGTAATGGATCCCTCCTGGGTATATTTGATAGCATTATCCAGAAGTATTTCGAGGACAGTCTTAATCTTGTCAAAATCACCAACCAGAATATCGGAAATACTTTCTCCGATATCCACCAGGAACTTTATAGGCTGATTTGCAAGCTTGTTCATCATGCCATCTGATATATCACATATAAGAGTAGTTATGGAATAAGGCTCGCTAAGAACATCCACTGCACCGGATTCGAGTCTTGCCAGAAGGATAGTCTCATCAACCTTGCCCAGCACATCCTTTCCCTTCTCTATGATATTCATAAGCTCAGTCTGGGACTTCTCATCCTCCGCCCCGTCCTTCAGCATAGAGGAAGCCGAGCTTATCATAGCATTTATCGGCAGCTTGATATCATTACTCATATTCGCCAGGTAGTCTGTCTTTGCCGTACTATGCTTCAGGGTATCCTCATGCCTTTTTGCCAGATTTTCAAGCTCCTTATTCTTGCTGGTAAATCTTTTCCACAGCAGAAATATGACACCTATGATAACAGCCATAGCAAGAACAATAAGAATAGTAAGACCTATCCTTACAGAACGCATTTCAAAGAAGCCCTGTTTCTTATTGATAACAAAGCTCAGATCCTGTTCACTTCTTACCCCGTCACCATTTACCGCATTTACCCTGAAGGTATATATTCCACCATCCAGATTGGTATAAACCGCCTGCATAGTCTCATTTCCACTCAGAACCTCAGGAGAAGCATCAAAGCCCACGAGCTGGTACTCTACCTGAATATTCTCTCTGTTAGAAAAGCTGAGAACGGCAAAGGATATCTCTATCCTCTGTGTATCAGATGGAACTATCAGTTCATCACCCATCTGATCAAAATAGTATTTGGAACCATCTATATCAATCTCTGAAACCGTCATCTTAGGCGGAACTTCATTTGCGTCAATATTTCTGGTATCAAAGCTAAGCACTCCACTATTGGTACATATATAAACAACCGAATCATATACCTCACTATGAGAATTAAGAGATATGCTGCTTTCTATCCCATCCCCGCCTGCATAGTATCTTTCAGAAAGAGGATTGGTACTGAGCAGCTCCTCTTCGGTAGCATATATGAGTCCCTTAGAACCAACGATATAAACCTTATCATCACTCATAAGAATGCTGTAAATATTATTGGAAAAGTCTATATTGCTGACAGATCTGAAGGCACCATTATACAGAGTAAGTCCATTATTGGTACCAATCCATATACCACTTTTACCTTCGTTTATACAGGAAACAACATTGGAGGTAAGTCCGTCCGCATCAGTATAATTACTGATATGACCGTCCTCCAGTATATAAAGGCCTCCACCGTCTGAACCAATGTAGAGCTTTCCGTCACTTCCTTCAAATAAAGAGATAATATTGGAATACTCCAGACCTGTTTCATAATTATAATTTTCGATACTTTTTTCATCCGGAGATATAATACTGATACCGTCCTCAGTTCCGACCGCAATACTTCCGTCACTAAGCTCTGCCGTACAGTTCACAAGATTGCTGAGAAGTCCGGAAGCCTTATTAAAGGCTTTGATAGTTCCAAAGCGCGAATACTTAACAACTCCATATCTTCTGTAGGTACTTATCCAGATATCATGGTCACTGTCAACCATGATGTCTCTGATGGATACACCCTTCAGATATTCTGTGATCTCATCCTCTACAGGTTTGTTCCATTTATTCAGAATATACAGTCCATCATCCGTACCGATATAAGTATAACCACCAACCTTGGCTATACTGTTACAGGAATTCTCTTCCAGCCCATATTCTCTGTTGATATTGGTAAACTTACTCTTTGCCATATAAAGGATACCGGATTTGCTTGAAGCTATCCATAGATTGCCCTCATAATCAAAAAGAATATCAGATACATAGCTGTCGATATCAAGATTATCTATAGTCTTGAATTCATTATTTTCAAAGTAGCCTATTCCGTTATCTGTACATACATAGATTCTTTCTCCGGATGCAACTATCCTGTTGATACCGGATCTGGTCGTAACCTGACTGGACATATTAAAAAATCCGGTAAAGGAAAGTATCTCATTTCCGATGGTTCCGATATAGACCTTGCCGTCCTCGTCACTGGAAATGGTACTGAGTTCCTCCTGCGTAAAGTCAGAAGAAGGTCTTTCAGATACATTTCCCTCTTCATCAATGCTAAATATGGTATTGCCGTTATATATACCCCATATCCGGTTTCCGGCAAGCGTGATACCTTTGATGTTATGCTTTGCCAGTTCTTCGTTTCTTATAAGGGACTCAGAATCCTCATCTACGGTATATACTCCATAAGCTGTGGCAACGTATATAGTTCCTGCCGGAGACTCACATACATCATTTACACATTTTACGCCATTATAGTATTCATCCGAAAAATGAAACAGATCGCTGCCATGTATCATAAAAAGACCATAGTTATTGGTAGCAACCCACAGTCTGCCCTTGGAATCCTGAAACAGGGAATTGATATAATATACATCAGCCTTATCCGTATTCCACAGATTAAAAAGCTTGAATTCCACACCATTATATCTGTAAAGTCCGCCATCGGTACCCACCCATATATATCCTGACTTTGTCTGATATATACAGTTGACCTCAGAGCTTCCGAGGCCATTATTCTGATCATATATTATCTGCTTATAGTCCGAGGTTATGTCCTCCGCTTTTATTTCTGAAACGCCAAAAAGGTATGCCGTAAAGCATACCATTATCAGCGTCATAAAGACATAAAATGAATTTTTAAGCAAATTATTCTTCATACCTCATTTAACTCAGGCATTTAAGAGAAATGCCTCATATCCTTTTTCAGCTTCATATATATCAGCCTTGGAAGTTACTTCCCACGGAGCATGCATGTTTAGAACAGCTACTCCCGAATCAATAACCTCCATACCATATAATGAAAGAATATAAGCTATAGTACCACCGCCGCCTTCATCTACCTTACCAAGCTCAGCCGTCTGGTAATATACGCCGCTTTTTTCCATGATTCCTCTGATTCTGCCCATGTACTCAGCATTTGCATCATTTGAACCGGACTTACCACGTGCACCTGTAAACTTATTGAACACAAGTCCTCTACCGAGAAATGCTGCATTCTTTGCTTCGAAGCAGCTTGCATAGAGCGGATCATATCCGGCACTTACATCAGAACTGAGCATAGATGAGTTCTTAAGACATCTTCTAAGTGCCAGATTACTATTATAGCCTGCCAGCTCGAGTATCTCAGCAACAGTATTTTCAAAGAATCTGGACTGCATGCCTGTAGCTCCAACAGAGCCTATCTCTTCCTTATCTACCAGAAGTGTACAGGAGGTCTTCTCCGGACTCTTTACTGCAAGCTGTGCAACCAGCGAGGTATAAGCACAGACCTTGTCATCCTGTCCATATGCGAGAATCATAGAGCTGTCCAGTCCCATATCCCGTGGCTTTCCGGCAGGTACTATCTCCAGCTCTGCTGACATGAAATCTTCTTCCTCCATGTCATATTTCTTCTTCAGTATCTCAAGAACCATCTGCTTAACAGCGTCCTTTTCTGTTTTCTTCCCCTTCTTCTCAGTATCCTTACTATCCTCATCAGATTTCTTGATCTTAAGCGGACGGGATGCTATTAAAAGATCCAGATTCTCACCTTCAACAGCTACATTTGCTTTTTTAGCCATCTGGTTCTGAGCGAGATGAATCAGTATATCTGTCACGCAGAATACCGGATCATTATCCTCCTCTCCTATTACCACATCAACTACGGTTCCATCCGTCTTGACTACAACACCGTGTATGGCCAGCGGAAGTGTCACCCACTGGTACTTCTTGATACCGCCATAGTAATGCGTATCCAGATAGGCAAGCTCATTTGATTCATAGAGCGGATTCTGTTTTACGTCAAGTCTTGGAGAATCCAGATGGGCACCAAGTATATTCATTCCTTCTTCCAGGGATTTCTTACCGATATTAAACAGTGCCACAGTCTTTCCCATACATACACTGTATATCTTGTCTCCGGTCTTCAGCTTCTTCTGCTTCTTAACAGCCTCCTCCAGAGAAATATAGCCGGCCTCCTTTGCCTTCTCTACTATATACCTTGTTCCTTCTCTTTCTGTCTTGCCATGAAAGAGATAGTCCTTGTAGCCTGTACATAATTCTTCAAGCTTTTTCTCATCTTTCTTACCATAGGACTTCCACGCATTCTTTCTTTCCATTTGTTCGCTCCTTAATTAAAGTATTATATAACCCGAAACAATATTCTGATAATACTCCTCTGACATTTATCTGAAATGTATATAGCCTGATCTATAAGCATTAACCAAGGCAGTCCCTGATAATGCTAACTGCTTTGTCGCAGTCCTCCTTTGTTACAATAAGCGGAGGAACCATTCTAATAACATCAGGCTTAACTACCGACATCAGAAGCTTCCTGTCAAAGGCATCATGCTTTACAGCAGCAGCTATATTGCTGTCAAATACTACACCAACCAGAAGCCCCTGTCCTCTTACCTCTGTAACGTGAGGCAGCTTTCTCAGCTCTGACATGAAGTATGCACCCATTTCAGCAGCATTTTCCGACAGCTTCTTATCGATTATCTCACTGACAGCCGCATAGGAAGCTGCACAGCATACAGGATTTCCACCAAAGGTTGTTCCATGGGAACCGGCCGAAAGAGCTTTCATGGCAGTTTCTGTAGCACACATGGCAGCTATCGGCATACCGCCTCCCATAGCCTTTGCCATGGTTACCGCATCCGGCTTTATGCCATAATTCATATATGACATAAGCTTTCCGGTACGTCCCCAGCCGGTCTGAACCTCATCCAGCAGCAGCAGCATATTCTTTTTATCACACAGCTCTCTGAGACCGGTCATGAATTCCTGAGTTGCAGGATATACACCACCTTCACCCTGAACAGGCTCTACCATAATAGCTATAACATCATCAGTTGCTGCCTCTTCAAATGAACTGAGATTGTTGAACTCGGCATATTTAAAGCCCTCCGGAAGGGGTTCAAAGCCTTTCTGTATAGCACTTCCGGGCTGTCCGGTGGCTGTAAGTGTAGCAAGAGTTCTGCCATGGAAGGAATTCAGCGCAGTAACTATCTTATATCTCTTTCCACCTGATATATCATTTCCGTATTTACGAGCCATCTTGATCATGGCTTCATTCGCCTCAGCTCCCGAATTCTGGAACTGTATCTTATCCATACCGATACTTTCACAGATAAGCTTTGCCAGCATAGTCTGCGGAACATTATAGAAATAATTGGAGATATGTATCATATCATCCGCCTGCTCTTTTATAGCCTGAATGACCTTCTCATTACAGCCTCCTACAGAATTAACAGCTATACCACCAAGAAAGTCCAGATACTCTCCGCCATTCTCGTCATATACGATCATGTCCTTAGTACCATCAGCTATAAAATCATACCTTTTGAAGGTCTCATTCATATATTTCTCGGCTGTTTCTACAAGTTCATCCTTAGTCATATTAAAATCTTTTAATTTCATAATCTTTCTTCCTCTAACATTTTATTTAATGTGACAGGGGGACAGGCACCTTATCACAAAATGTGACAGGGGGACAGGCACCTTGTCACATAGTCACATGGGATCAACGACTCGCCTTGCAATTGTTGACTATTGTATCACACATCAGATTCAATTTAAAGTAGATACAAACTGACTGTTATAAAGGTCATAGTAGAAGCCCTTTTTACTGAGAAGCTCTTCATGACTTCCCTGCTCTATTACATCTCCGTCCTTCATAACAAGGATAACATCGGATTCCCTGATAGTTGAAAGCCGGTGTGCTACAACAAAGCTTGTCCTGCCCTTCATCATCTCAGCGAAGGCACGCTGTATCATTATCTCGGTACGGGTATCGATTGAAGATGTAGCCTCATCAAGTATGAGCATAGGTGGATCAAGAAGCATGATCCTCGTTATGCACAGAAGCTGCTTCTGCCCCTGTGAGAGTCCCTCTCCATCTTCTCCTATAACAGTCTGATAGCCATTTTCAAGTCTCTTTATAAATCCGTGGGCATGCGATGCCTTTGCGGCTTCTATGACCTCTTCATCGGAAGCCTCGGGCTTTCCCATACGGATATTATCCATAATGGTTCC
>DGRT01000099.1 GCA_002391105.1 Lachnospiraceae bacterium UBA4381
ATATCATTCCTGATGATACACATGATCTGTGTGCTAAGTTCCTGGAGGGAGACGTTAAGGGAGCAAGAGAGCTTCAGCTTAAAGCGATAGATCTCTGTAAGGCACTTTTCTCAGAGGTTAACCCTATTCCGGTTAAGAAGGCGAGCCAGTTAATGGGCTTCACAAATGGTGTAGTAAGACTTCCTCTTACTGAGATAGAGCCTGAGCATGCAGCCGGTCTGGAAAAGGCTATGAGAGAATATGGTATAGAGTTTTAAGTATAGAGTCTGAGTCTCGCTGAACAAGGGTTTTCAAAGAAGAACTAGTACAGCGATTGTATGACCTGAGTAATTATTGTTTTAAATAATAAGAGGATATAATATGACAAGAATAATAATGAGTGGCTGCAGCGGACGTATGGGAAAGGTTATATCAGAAATTGTTGCGGCAGATACAGCGGCTGAGATAGTCGCCGGAATAGATATAGTGGATGACGGAAGCCTTGGCTATCCTGTATATACAGATCCATATGATGTTACAGAGGAAGCTGACGTAATAATAGATTTTTCATCTGCAAAGGTAACAGATAAGCTTCTTAAGTTTGCGGCAGATAAAAAGCTTCCGGTAGTTCTTTGTACAACAGGACTCAGTGATGAACAGCTAAAGCTTGTGGATGAGACTGCAAAGGAGATACCGATACTCAGGTCAGCCAATATGAGTCTCGGTATCAATACTATCATTAATCTTCTGAAGACTGCAGCCTCGGTATTCTGTCCCGCAGGCTTTGATGTAGAGATAGTTGAACAGCATCATCATAATAAACTGGATGCTCCTTCCGGTACAGCGCTTGCACTTGCTGATGCGATAAATGAAGCTGCAGGCGGAGAGTATGAATATATCTATGACAGATCCCAGAGGCGTCAGAAGAGAGACGCTAAGGAGCTTGGAATCTCGGCTGTAAGAGCAGGATCTATTCCGGGAACACATGACGTGATATTTGCAGGTCAGGACGAGGTTATAGAGATAAGGCATATAGCCTATTCCAGAAGCATATTTGGAAATGGCGCAGTCAGTGCAGCCAAGTTCCTGGCAGGCAGGGCTCCCGGTATGTACTCAATGGATGATGTGATAAAGGCTGCGCTGTAAATACCATAAACACAGACTGTACAGCAGGGTGTTAACTGTTTGTCCGGTGCATGGTCCGGGCTTATAGAAGAAACAGGAGAATGATATGACAGAGGAACAGATACTTTGCAGTGCATCAAAATATACCCGGAAGTTCTATCTGAATCCCAGATATTCCAATCTTCCTAAGAAGATACAGGATGAACTGAAGGTCGCTCTGGTTATATTTACAGAGGAAATCGGCGGAGTCATATATTTATATTTTGATGATGAGGGTGGACTGTCTATTGCCACCGACTATAATGAAGATGATTATCTTTATGATGAGATAGGAAGCGGGCTTAAGGTGAATCAGCTCAGAAATGAGAAGAGAGAGCTGTTTGAGCAGCTTGAAGAATACTATGAACTGCTTATCATAATGAATGGCGGCGATGCTTAAAATGTGCTGTAATATGTTGAATACACTTGAGAGGAACAGAAAATGTTATTTGCGATAGATGTTGGAAATACAAATATAACCGTAGGACTTTTTGACGGAAAGACGCTTATAAAGCAGTTTCGTATGATAACCAAGACAAACAGAACCTCTGATGAATACGGAGTATTCTTCAGACAGTGGCTTAGTGTGAATCAGATAGAGGATGCTAATATCAAAAATGTTATCATATCCTCAGTTGTTCCCAATATCATGCATTCGCTAACAAGCGGTATCATCAAATATTTTGATACAGTTCCTCTTATAGTAGCTCCGGGAATCAAGTCAGGTATCAGAGTTGCTATTCATAATCCTAAGGAGCTTGGAGCAGACAGACTGGTGGATGCAGTTGCTGCTTATGAGATGTATGGTGGACCGGTTATAGTTGTTGACTTTGGAACTGCCACTACACATGATCTGGTGCTGGCGGATGGTACATTTTCCGCAGGGGTTACATCCCCCGGAATCAGGCTTTCGGCTAACGCTCTCTGGACCGGAACTGCAAAGCTTCCGGAGGTTGAGATATGCAAGGTGGATACGGTTCTTGGAAAGGATACCGTTTCAAGTATGCAGGCCGGTATATATTATGGATATATTGGGCAGACTGAGTATATTATCAATCAGATAAAGAAGGAGTCCGGACTGGATAATATACTGGTTGTAGCAACCGGTGGACTTGGCAAGCTTATTTACGAGGCGACAAGTGCGATAGATATATATGATCCGGAGCTTACACTTCATGGACTTAGAATATTACATGATAAGCAGAAATAACGTCGTGGCATGATACGGCTGTTTCCGGAAAGCCTCATATGTCGGAAGTGACGGGTATGCTGTGGCAGGTTACCGATTCCGGAGGTTTAATTCCGGAGTGTAACTGCTGATATGAGAAAGAGCATGAATGTAGAAGAAATGTTTATAAATAAGATAATACTTGGACCAATGGCAGGCGTGACAGACCTGCCTTTTCGCGTTTTGTGTAAGGAGCAGGGAGCTGACCTGATGGTAACGGAAATGGTATCGGCAAAGGGGCTTTTTTACGGCAGTCCCAAGACTGAGATACTTCTTCAGACCTGTCCCGAAGAAAAGCCGGTGGGGCTTCAGCTCTTTGGAAGTGATCCCGATATAATGGCAGGCGAAGCCGCAAAGCTTATGGACAGGGGATATGATTTTATCGATATAAATATGGGCTGTCCTGTACCTAAGATCGTAAATAATGGAGAGGGTTCGGCGCTTATGAAGAACCCTGAGCTTGTACGGAAGATAGTCAGTGCTATTGTAGAAGCTGTAAATGTTCCTGTAACGGTGAAGATAAGGTCCGGTTTTTCCGATGAGGAAATAAATGCTCCGGAGGTTGCAATGGCGGCTGAGGCAGGGGGAGCTTCGGCGGTTACGGTACATGCAAGAACCAGACAGCAATACTACTCCGGAAAAGCTGACTGGTCGGTCATAAAAAAAGTAAAGGAAAGTGTCAGCATACCGGTTATAGGAAATGGTGATATCAGGAGCTTCGAGGATGTTCTAAGAATGAAGGAAGAAACCGGCTGCGACAGCTTTATGGTAGCAAGGGCTGCGAAGGGGAATCCCTGGATATTTCGGGAGATTAAGGCAGGAATCACAGGAGGACGTAAGGCGGTTCCTCCAAGACCGGAGAGGCATGAAATCAGGGATATGCTTCTCAGACATATAGATCTGATGCTGCGGATGAAGGGAGAGTACATCGGAGTCCGCGAGATGAGAAAGCATGTAGCCTGGTACACTGAAGGAATGTATAATTCAGCCAGACTCAGACAAAGGGTATGTAGTATCGAGTCGGCAGATGAACTGATAGATGAGATATATAAAACACTTAGTTGATTAGTGAAAGGGTTAGGGTTATGAGTTTATTTAGAGAAAAGCTGTTTACGGAAAAGAAAAAGAGGGTAGGAAAGAAAGCTCTGTCACTTTTGGTGGCAGCAGGAATGCTTCTGGCGTCCGCAGGTTCAGGATACGTGAATGCTGCCGAGACCAGTGATTACGCTATGTCAAGACTGATAGGCGGTAACACTGCTCATATTGGCGAAAATATTCATCCTGTAGAGGGCATAAACATCGGTTCTACGATTAAAAAAACTGTTCCCAAGACAGAAAATACACTTATGATCTATATGGTTGGTTCCAATCTTGAAAGTGAGGCCGGAGCGGCATCTCTCGATCTTGCAGAAATGCTGCAAAGTGGTTATGACAGAGATGATACTAATGTTGTCATATTTACAGGTGGCTGCAGTCAGTGGAAGATAGATATATCCAGTGATAAGAACTATATCATGCGTCTGGCAGAGGGTGAAGGTGTCTATATGGACGGAGAGACGGAGGAACTGTGTAACATGGGCGAGCCCTCGACTCTTGTGGGATTCCTGGACTTCTGTAAGGAAAACTATGACTCCGATAACTACAGCCTCATCTTCTGGAATCATGGCGCCGGACCTGTTTATGGATACGGAGCTGACGAGGTGTACTCCAATGACCTTCTTACCTATGAAGAAATGAAGGATGCGATGGCATCAGCAGCATTTGGAGAAAAGGCATACAGCTTCATCGGATTTGATGCCTGCCTTATGGCTTCCATTGAATATGCGGCTCTTTTCAGACCATATACTAATTATCTTATCGCCTCTCAGGAGGTTGAGCCCGGAATGGGCTGGGATTATTCCTTCCTGGGGGATATCAAGAGTCTTGAGGATGGAGAAGCTGTTGGAAAGAGCATTATAGATGCTTATAAGAGCTTTTATGAGAAGTATGCAACTATGCTGTCCAATCCTTTATATACACTTTCCTGTCTGGATCTGAAAAAGCTGGACGGTGTTATTAAAGCTGCCGATGAGCTTTTCGGTGATATGTATAATGAACTTGGAAATGATAAATATAATGATATTGTAAGAGCGAGAGACTCGGTGCTTAATCTTGGAGCGGCAGCTTATGGCTCAAAGGGTGACAGCCTTGATCAGATAGATATGGGTTCCCTGGCAGGCTGTTTTCAGGATCTATGCGGATCCTCCAGTGATAAGCTGGAAAAGGCACTGGAGGAACTGGTTGTATATCAGAATTCAAATGTAGATGGTACATCGGGAGTTTCAATCTATCTGCCTTATGATAATAAGGTTTTTTATGAATACTATGGAGAACCTGTAATAGAGGAAATAGGTATATCCGAAAACTATAACAAGTTTGTGGATGCTTTTTCCTATGCATGGGATGTGGATGGCCAGAACCTGTCGGAGGTATTTGATTTCAGTCAGAATAATGAGGATGTAACAACCGAGACAACGACAGAAGCAACAACAGAAGCGACAACAGAAGCAACGACCGAGGCGACAACAGAAGCGACAACAGAAGCAACGACCGAGGCGACAACAGAAGCAACAACAGAGGCGACAACAGAAGCGACGACAGAGGCTACGACAGAAGCAACAACTGAGAAGCCTGAAGAAGCTACAGGGACAGATGCTACGGGAACTGATGCAACCGAGGCGCCGACCGAAGCACCTACCGAAGCTCCGACCGAAGAACCGGTAACAGAAGAACCGGCTCAGCCTGCCCCGGTTCAGATTGATCACTCGGGAGTGGCATTTTCCTTTGATTTCATAAACTTCACACTGACACCTGAGCAGCTTTATAATACTGCTTCTGTACAGTATAACATTTTGTACAGAAACGAGAATTCAAGCTATTATGATGCATTTGCTCCTATTCTCTGGAATGTGCGTATAGAACCGGATAAGGATGGCCGCGTGGAAGTTCCTATGAATCCCAAAGTTTTCGTTGCAAAGACACTTGGGGGCGAGACTATCTGGCCGTTTAAGCAGATTACAAAGCGGGGACGAAAAGCGGAGTACCAGTCTATCGGGCAGTATCTGATAAGCTCGATGATAGATTTCCCGGATTGTACTACTGAAGATGTTGTAGTTAATCTTTCCGTGAATGGTAATGAAGAGCCAAAGATAATCGGTTTTGATGCTCCGTCAGCAACAGAAATAGCCGGAAAGACTACTATAGATGCATCTGAGTGGGGATACATGGGATATTACAGTCCTACTTTTCTTCCTACCAGAGATGAAAATGGAAACATGCTTCCGTTTACAGAGTGGGACAGAGATGGCGGTATCTATATGAGCTATACAGAGCTGGGAGACAGCTTTTCTATTACGACCAGAAGATTATCTGAGCTGGAGGGTGAATTTGTCTGTCAGATCGTTATAAAGGATGTGGCAGGAAATGAATATGCTTCAAACTATGTGGATATAACCAGAAAGCCGAGACTGAACTCTAGCATCGATACGGACAGTGGAAGGTTTGACTTCACTACTTATCTGGATCATTCGGTGCTCAAGGGCTATGAAGGAACTGATGATGTTATAGAGGTTCCTGATACTGTTGAAGGTGTAAAGGTTACGGAAATAGGCGACTATGCTTTTTATATGTCTGAGGCTGGCGAGATAAAGCTTCCGGATAGTGTAGAAAGTATAGGAGCAGATGCTTTCAATTACTGTAAGAACATGAAGAGTATAGATCTTCCGAAGAATCTTAAAACTATTGGAGAGAGTGCATTCGGCAGTTGTGAGAATCTTGAAGGCATTGATATACCGGATACTGTTGAAGGTATTGGAGCTTTTGCCTTTAATGGATGTAAGAATCTTGGAAAAACCAAGCTTCCCAAGAATCTTAAATACTATGGAGTTTCTGCCTTTACTCTTGAAAATGGAATCGATATGAGTAAGGAAATCGGTGAGTTCAGATTTATCGAAGACTGTATCTATAATAAACTGGGAACCAGACTCATACAGAGCTTTACTACTGAGAAGCAGTATAGTATTCCTGAGGGAGTAGTGGAGATAGGGGCACAGTCCTTTAGACATAATGATTATATTGAGAGTGTTACCATTCCTGAGGGCGTAACAAAGATAGGCGATGGAGCCTTTTATGAAGCAAACAGTCTTGGAAGCTTTAATATTCCGGAATCAGTTGAGAGTATTGGTGATTCGGCATTCGGGAATTTCGTATTATCAGGTGATAAGACTATAGATAGTCTTAAGCTGGGCAAGAACATCAGCAGAATAGGGCATGACGCATTTTCAGCCTTTGATATAAAGTCCATAGAAGTATCTGAGGAAAATAAATATTATAGTTCCAGAGATGGCTTCCTGACTAATAAGGCTGGAGATGGACTGATCCTTGCTCCTCATGTGGATGGAGACGAGATAGTTATTCCGGATGGAGTGGTAAGTGTATATACTAATGATGCATTTTCCTTAAATCAGCAGGTTACGAGCCTGGTTCTTCCTGATTCGGTTAATATTCTGAATGGCGAGGCTGCATTCAAAATTACAAATATCAGTATTGGCTCCGGACTTCGTACTATTCTCAATCCTCAGTATATGATGAACCTTGCGAAGATTGAACTCAGCGAGAATAATACCAGCTTCAGGATGGATAGTGGAGCGCTTTATACTTCTGATATGAAGGAAATGGTTATCTATCCAAGTGATTCGACTGCAAGTGAGCTGGTGATTCCGGAGGGTGTAGAGAGTCTTCCAAGAGGAGTATTTGATCATGCTGATAATCTGACTAAGATCAGTCTGCCATCTACTATAAGTACGATAGGCATAGGTGCGGGATTATCAAGCGGAAATGCAATCAGTACAGCTCCTTCCCTTGTTGAAGTGACGGTAAGTGAGAATAATGGAAAATATACTTCATCAGGTGGAATACTATATTCAAAGGATATGAAGAGTGTTGCGGCTGTTCCTTCTATGATGTCCGGAAGGATTGAAATAAGTCCGGGAGTGGAGAAGATTGACAGAGGAGCGATGTATTATATGCGCGCTGCAAGTGAGGTCATTATTCCGGAAGGCGTAACCACTATCGACTATGGTAACTTTATAAGCTATGGTGCTGATCAGACAGTCAGCTTCCATCTGCCGTCCAGTCTTAAGAATATGTCCAGTGGATGCTTTGGATCATCAGGAAAGGAGCATGTGGTAATCTATGGTAAGAAGGGAAGCTTTGCACAGGAATTTGCACTTTCCAAGGGTATAAGATTCATAGAGGAGTAACGCTGATAGAAAGTAGCGGCTGGCTGAATGTGTAGTTTTCGTGGCTGGCTTGACCGTTGCAAGCTCTGCGTAGTATAATCAACCGGAATAACGAAGGAAATATTTGAGACCGATGTACCGGGATAGATGAGTGGAAATAACTGATATGAAGAAAAAGATAAGATTCATAAAACAGAATATCAGGACTATTATATCTGTAATAGTAATAGTGCTGCTGGTTGTTACTTGCGCTGTTACACTGCTTCAGAGGAATATTAGTCAGAAACAGTATATGGGCAGGCTTCTGTCCATAACTCCTCTTTATGATGTAAAGGCATCCGGGCTTTCTGTGGCTAAGACACCATATGAATCTCTGGGGATAGTGCTTGCCGATGATGCTTCCGGCACTGCGGACAGTGTAGGTGCTTATAATGGGAAAAAGAATCTTACTGAACAGCAGCAGAAGGATAAGGCAGCTCTTGAGGAGCTTCTGGCAAGTGCTCGGGAAAGTGTGGCTTCCACAACTACAATGGGTGATGCGGCAGCTAAAAGAAATGAGAAATATCAGCTCAATACCATGCTTACCATAAATGAAAATGTTAATGTAACATATACAACTCATAATACCAGCTCGGGCGTTGGTTCGGCAACCTATGCAAATGGTGCAAACGGTACTTACCTTGGACAGTTTGTTCTTACAGGCTACTGTCCCTGCGTTATCTGCTGCGGAAAGGTCGATGGTATTACGGCAAGTGGTAAGCCTGCTACATCTAATCATACCATTGCTGCAGACAGCAGATTTGCATTTGGCACTCAGTTGGTTATCAATGGTCAGGTTTATACTGTAGAGGACCGTGGTGGTGCTATAAAGGGTAATCATATAGATATATTCTTTAATACTCATTCAGAGGCTCTTGCCTTTGGTAGAAGAACAGGGGATGTATATCTTTATGACGGAAGCAATGCTTCAACAACTAATGTTGCAGACATCTCTGACAGTTCATCTGATGAAAGCTCAGATACCGCGTCTGCAGAAATCGGGTCAACAGGAAGCGGAACAGTTACTCTTATAGGAGATTCACTTTCGGTTGGCGCAAAGAGTGCATTTGAAGGACTTGTGCCGGGGGCTACGGTAGATGCCCAGGTGGGACGTCAGATGAGTGCCGGTTTCAGTATAGTAAACAGTATGAAGGATAGTGGTACTCTTGGAGACAAGGTTATAATAGAGCTTGGAACAAATGGAGTATTTTCAACTACAGATGGGCAGTCACTCATAGACAGTATCGGAAGTGACAGACAGATATACTGGGTAAATACCTATGGACCGGGACTTAGCTGGTATGCTGATGTAAATGCAGTTATATCAACCCTCGCAGCGGCTAATTCCAATGTGACTCTGGTGGACTGGGCTTCTGTTGGAATGGCGCATCCGGAGTACTTTGCGGCGGATGGCATACATATGTCCAATGAGGGCTATAATGCATTTGCCCAGATGATGTCTAATGCTGTGAATTAAATAAACGATTGACGGATTGATGCTATAGTGTTAATCTTCTGAAAGTTGATTTGTGATTAACTGAACTTTAGATATTTATGATTTGAAAGAGAGGCTATATAGATGGAATTTCTTTATAGAAGTACGAGAAATGCTGATGAAACGGCGACAGCCAGTGAAGCTATACTGAAGGGGCTTGCTGAGGAGGGCGGACTTTTTGTTCCGGATGAGATTCCTGCTCTGGGAGTTCCATTTGATGTGCTTGCCACTATGGATTATAAACAGGTTGCATTTGAAGTAATGAGCCGTATGCTTACAGATTTTACAGAGGATGAGCTGCATTATTGTATAGATGGAGCTTATGATAAGAAGTTTGATACAGATCTTATCGCGCCGGTTAAGTATCATCATGGCGCATATATACTGGAGCTGTTTCATGGAAAGACGATTGCCTTTAAGGATATGGCACTTTCCATACTTCCTTATCTTATGACGACAGCCGCAAAGAAAAATGGTATCGATAAGGAGATAGTTATCCTTACTGCAACCTCCGGCGATACAGGAAAAGCTGCTCTTGCAGGCTTTGCAGATGTGCCGGGAACAAGGATTGCCGTATTCTATCCTAAGAGCGGCGTTAGTCCTATTCAGGAAAAGCAGATGGTTACAGAGAAGGGAAAGAATACATTTGTCGCCGGAATAAAGGGAAATTTTGATGATGCACAGACCGGTGTAAAGAAGATGTTCCAGGATAAGGCTCTGGCAAAGGAGCTGGCTGAAAAGGGCTTCCAGTTCTCGTCTGCCAACTCGATTAATATAGGAAGACTGGTTCCGCAGATAGTATATTATGTTTATTCATATACAAGACTTATTGCGGCAGGAACCATCAAGGCTGGAGACGAGGTCAATATTGTAGTTCCTACAGGTAACTTTGGAAATATCCTTGCTGCTTACTATGCATCGCTGATGGGACTTCCGGTTCATAAGTTTATATGTGCTTCAAATGATAATAAGGTTCTGTATGATTTCTTTACAACAGGTAAGTATGACAAAAACAGAGATTTCATACTTACAACCTCGCCTTCCATGGATATACTCATTTCCAGCAATCTGGAAAGACTTATATACAGAATAGCCGGAAATGATGCTGAGAAGAACAGCGAGCTTATGAAGGAGCTGAGTGAGAAGGGCAGCTATGAGATAACAGATGAGATGAAGCATAGTCTGTTCAAGTTCTATGGCAACTATGCAAATGTTGAAGAAGTTGCTGATACCATCAGAAAGGTATATGACGAAGATGGATATGTTATCGATACCCATACTTCCGTTGCAGTGGCTGTTTATGATAAGTACAAGGAAGAGACAGGCGATGATACTCCTACTATCATTGCTTCAACCGCCAGCCCATATAAGTTCACCAGAAGCGTAATGACAGCAATCGATGCTGAGTATGATTCTATGGAGGACTTTGAACTTGTAGATAAGCTGGAAGAGCTTTCTGCGGTTAAGGTTCCTGCTGCCATAGAGGAGATTCGCACCGCTGAGGTTGTTCATAACACAGTATGTGAGAAGGACGAGATGGAGAAGGTTGTAAAGGACTTTCTTGGAATCTAGTAATGTGTTGATATAACAATATATAATAGCAGTTCGTTGGTACCATCCTGCTGATCAAAACTAGGGCTGAAGAAGAGAGCGTTTAAGATGCATTTTGTAAGAGCGTATCTGCCTTTTTTGGTGCGTGTTTTGGCTTTCTTCTTTTGTTTTGTCAAAAGATATGTCGGGAATATACATATGTTAGTAATATACATAAATTATTCTTTTGAGCGGGTGTGCCGGAGTCGATGCTTATTATGATTTGGAGGGTACGGTATGTATGTTCTTAGAACTAAATCTGAATTTGACAGTGCGCATTTTCTGAAGGATTATGATGGAAGATGTGCAAATATTCATGGACATAGATGGAGAGTAACGGTGGAGGTTGGTGCTGAGGAAGTGCTCAGTGAAGGACCATATCGTGGAATGGTTGTGGATTTTGGAAAGCTGAAGGATGATCTGAAGGAGGAAACCCACAAGCTGGATCATACCCTGATTCTGGAGAAGGGCAGTCTTAAGGATACAACCATGAAGGCTATGGAGGAGGAAGGCTTTACCATGGTGGTTCTGGATTTTCGTCCGACTGCGGAGAATCTGGCAAAATATTTTTATGACGTTATGTCGGCAAAGGGCTATTCTGTGATTTTATCAAGAGTTTATGAGACTCCTGATAATTGCGCAGAGTACAACTTATCGTGTGTGACAAGGGGACAGGCACCTTGTCACCCCCCTTTGGACGAGATGTGATGTGACAAGGTGCCTGTCCCCTTGTCACATTGCTATAGGAAAGGATAGAATATGTTTAGGGTTGTGGAAAAGTTCTGCAGCATTAACGGTGAGGCGCGCCGGGCGGGAGAGCTGGCGGTGTTTATTAGATTTGCAGGCTGTAATCTTAGGTGCGGATATTGTGATACACTTTATGCTATTACGGAAGATGCTGTTTACACCGATGAAAGTCTGGAGGAGCTTATAGCTTATGTGGAAAGCACCAGGATAATAAATGTCACACTTACAGGTGGCGAACCTCTTCTTCAGGAAGGAATTGAGAGACTGACTGAGGAGCTGCTGAAGAAGGGACATAGAGTGGAAATAGAAACAAATGGTGCTGTTAGTATTCAGTCTGTATGCTCTCTCAGGGAGAATCCTCAGTTCAGGGAGCGGCTGACGGTGACGCTGGATTATAAATGTCCTTCCAGTGGAATGGAAGGCTCTATGCTGATGGATAATTATCAGTGGCTTGCACCGAATGACACGGTTAAGTTTGTGGTTGGCAGTATCCGGGATCTGGACTCGGCAAGAGAGATAATAGAAGAGTATAATCTGACAGAGAGGTGTGCGGCATATATAGGAGTGGTATTTGGAAGTATCACAAATGCTGAGGTGGTGGATTATATGCTGAAATATAAGATGAATAATGTGGTTCATCAGCTTCAGCAGCACAAATATATATGGGAACCCGATGCCAGAGGTGTATGATTATTAATTGATGCATTTACAGTATAATATTAAAGAAAATGGAGCGTGAAAAATGGCAGTTGACCAGGCAAAAATCAGAGAACATATCAGAGGTATTCTGGAGGCGATAGGAGAGGATCCGGACAGAGAAGGTCTTGTGGAAACTCCCGACAGAGTTGCCAGAATGTATAGTGAGATATTTGAAGGCATCGGATATACTAATGATGAGATAGCAAATATGTTCAATAAAACCTTTGATGCACCTGTTAATAATGACATGGTGATGGTAAAGGATATTGAGATATTCAGCTATTGTGAGCATCATATGGCACTTATGTATGATATGAAGGTGGCAGTTGCTTATATCCCAAGGGACAGAGTTATCGGTCTCAGTAAGATAGCCAGGATAGCAGATATGGTAGGAAAGAGACTTCAGCTTCAGGAAAGGATCGGTTCTGATATAGCTGAGATCATGGAGAAGGCAACACTTTCTCCGGATATTGCGGTAATAATCAGAGGAAAGCATAGCTGCATGACTGCGCGTGGTATAAAAAATGTACCATCAGTTACTATGACAACGACCTTCAGAGGTGCATTTGCAGATAGTCAGAGTCTTCAGGACAGAGTGCTGAGACTGGTTGAGCTGAAGGGAGACAGAGATGAGTGAAGTAAGAAGAAAGAATATGAGCGAGGCAGTCGTAGTATATAGTGGAGGTCAGGATAGTACCACCTGCCTTGCATGGGCATTGAAAAGATATGAAAAGGTATATGCGGTTTCCTTTGATTATGGGCAGCGTCATGTAAAGGAGCTTGAATGTGCGGAGAGTATAGCAAAGAAGCTGGGAGCTGAGCATGTGATTCTAAATGTGAAGGAGCTCAGTCAGCTTGCTGCGAACTCTCTCACAAGAGAGGATATACCCGTGGATAGTGAGAAGCCGGAGGGCGATGTTCCCAATACCTATGTGGAAGGAAGAAATCTGCTGTTTTTAACTTATGCAGCAATATTTGCCAAAACTCATGGAATTAGTGATATAATTACCGGTGTATCCCAGAGTGATTTTTCCGGATATCCGGACTGCAGAGATGTATTTGTCAAATCTCTTAATACCACTCTGGATCTGGCTATGGACTTTGAGTTCTGTCTTATCACACCTCTAATGTGGATAGATAAGGAAGAAACCTGGGCAATGGCGGATGAACTGGGAGTATTTGATCTGGTACGTAATGAGACGCTTACCTGCTATAATGGAATCATCGGGGACGGATGCGGTAATTGTCCTGCATGTAAGCTGAGGAAAAAAGGTCTGATGAATTATCTGGCAAGAAGAGACAGGACAGATAGTCAGAGATAGCATGAAAAGCAGGCTCTATCAGATGTGAAATATTTAGAACCGGTGATAATAAGCTTATAAAGGGGTAGAATATGGATAAAAAGCTTCTTTTTGTAGTGAATCCCAAGGCGGGACGTACAGTTATAAAGTCTGACCTTATAGATATTATCGAGATTTTTTCAAATGCAGGCTATGAGGTAACTGTATATCCGACAAAGAATGAGAAGGAAACTGAGAAGTATATATATAAAAATGCAGAGCAGTACGATCTTGTTGTTTCGGCCGGTGGTGACGGAACACTGGATAATACCGTTGGTGGTATCATGAAGCTGGAAAGGGAGATAAACCGTAGGGTGCATATGGGTTATATTCCCTGCGGAAGTACCAATGATTATGCCAGAAGCCTTAAGATCAGCATGAATCCTGTTCAGGCGGCTAAGGATATAGTTGAAGGTGAGATATGCCACGTGGATGTGGGAAGGCTGGAGAATACATATTTTATATATGTTGCAGCCTTTGGCGCATTTACAGATGTTTCCTACTCTACGCCTCAGGATATGAAAAATGCTCTAGGAAAAGCCGCTTATGTACTTGAAGCAGGGAAAGCCCTGTTTAATCTTAAGAGCTACAGGATGAAGATATCCTTTGATGAAGAGATAGTTGAAGGAGACTTTGTATATGGTCAGGTAACCAATTCTCTGTCGGTTGGAGGATTTAAGAATATAGCTACTAAGGATATGTTTTTCTCGGACGGTCTTTTTGAAACAGTTCTGATAAGAACACCTGAAACTCCCATCGAGCTTCAGAG
>DGRT01000082.1 GCA_002391105.1 Lachnospiraceae bacterium UBA4381
TCTGTCCTTAGGCTCTACATCGTTACAAAGCTTGTCACCGATCCAAAGCTCACCAGAACTGATATCTTCAAGTCCAGCAATCATTCTCAGAGTAGTTGACTTACCACATCCTGAAGGACCAACGAAGATAACGAATTCCTTATCCTCGATATCAAGATTGAAGTCCTTAACAGCATTGAAGCCGTTTGGGTAAATCTTATAAATGTTCTTTAACTGTAAACCTGCCATCTTAAATATCCTCCTAAATAGCTTAAAGTTATAGTTTTCTTCTTTTTTCCAACTTTGTATATAATATAACTTTTCCCTTGATTAAACTATGTATGTCTTGCATAAATAATTTTTGAAAACTTTGGTCAAATTGCATATTCCATTCCTGATTCTATGAATTTTTACCAAAAAACCCCGGGCATGAACTTGTTATTTTCCCATTCTTTTTGTTAGTTTTACCGAACATATTACAAAAATGTTAAACATCTGAAACACATTTTCTACATTTTGACAATATTTTTGGTCGTTTATTATCGATTTTTCACATCATTTTAAACAAAAACAAGACCGGAAGCACTATCTATTATTATATTTATGATTCTATCTATGATCCTGCTTATTATTTTATACCATCATTCTGTTTTGTCATTCTACTGGTTCCCGGATACGATATCGTTATCTCTTCCTATTATGATGAACACCTTAACCGTTTCATCCTGTATGTCACAATATGCTTCTTCAGCACCGGCTATCTCAACACTTATCCCATCCGGAGCACCCTTTACGGTTCCCAGCTCCTCTGTCATAATGATCTTGGATACGTCAAGCTTTGTTCCTATATAATTGCCCGCCTGAACGTTTGTATAGCCTTCTTCCTCCAGCCTTGTCTTCCAGGCTCCCGCAAGTCCGCCTATCTCTGTTGCATTTATTACAGCTATCGGAGTATCAAGAGAAACATATATATCTTCGGTTTCCTCGGTAGTTGCCTGTGTATCTGCTTCATACAGCAGCTCCTCCTCCGCAACCGCCTCCGCCGTCAGAAGCTCGTCCTGCTGTTCATCCTCAAATGCGTTTTCATTAGCAACCTCTTCTGTTTCAGCGCCCTTCTGGTATATATAAAACCTGATCAGATAAGCGCTCATTGCCAGTATTACAAGACCGAGTATTATTACTACAGCCTTTAAAAAGAAAAGAAAAAACAGGCTCGCAGCACTAGCCCTTTTCTTCTGTTTTGCCATATCTATATCTCCTGTTATTGCTTTATCATCTATATAGTAAGTCCGTTATAATCAAATTTATTATTAAACCTTGTTTTAAAACTTTTCAAAATGTTCAAAATGTCAGAACCCTTTTGAAAAACTACGTTTTTTATGATAGCACGTAAAAACAAGTTCTGCAATCACGAACCAATACTATCACTGTCAGTTTTCTCTGTATTACCATTCCGTTATTTCTATACCACCCTTCTATTATATATCATTTTTCTGTTTTCTCTTATTTACTCTTATGCTATACCCATACCACACCTCTGCTATCCCTTATTTATTCTTATGTTATACCTCTGTTATCTCTTATTCACTCTTCCACTACCTCTATATCCCCCTCCATCGATTCCATATCATACACAGTTTAAAGTTGAGGGCGGATAGTTAAAATGTTATACTATATTTCATATGATGAAAACATTTTGAACTACTATTATTTTCTCTGAATTATAGTCTTCTTTGAATCATAGTTTTCTTTAATCTATTTTACATTTCATCATATATCAAAAATGCATCAGTTTATAAGAGGTCATAATATGAGTACGATAATGATCACTGGAGCTTCCCGCGGTATAGGTGCCGCCACAGCAATATATGCTGCAGCCTCCGGTAAATACAGAAGGCTTATCATAACCGGATTTAATAATCAGGATAAGCTTTTCAGTGTAAGAGACGAAATAATGGATAAACAGACCTATGGCGAAGATTTTGAATGTCTGTCTTATATAGGTGATGTGGGCGATATCAGCTTTATCGAAAGCATTTACCGAGAAGCAGGCAGTGTTGATGTACTGATAAATAATGCCGCCATATCCTACACCGGACTACTGATTGATATGTCCCCCGCCGAGTGGCAGAATATCCTAAGCACCAATATTTCTTCATTATATAATACCTGCCATACTTTCGCCCCTGATATGATAAGACGTAAGAGTGGCAGGATCATCAATATATCTTCAGTCTGGGGCGAGAGAGGTGCATCCTGCGAGGTGGCGTACAGCGCCACAAAGGGAGCCGTTAACTCTTTTACCAGAGCTCTTGCAAAGGAGCTTGCTCCCAGCAATATTCAGGTAAATGCCATATCCTTTGGAATGGTTGATACAGATATGAACAGTAACCTTACAGCCGAAGATATTGAAGCCATAAGGGAGGATATTCCAGCCGGTTATGTCCTTTCCCCCGGCGAGGCAGCAGAAGCAATAATGAAGATAGTAAATATGCCTGATTATCTAAACGGGCAGATAATTACAGTAGATGGATGCTGGATGTAAATATGTGACATAAGCATCGAAAGTCAAAATGCATTCCTGCTTGCAGGAAATAATGTATATACCGCACTAACTAAGAGAGGTGGAATCATGGCAGATGTTTTTGTAGAATTTTTCTCAGATGAAGCGTTGGAAAATGTTATGTGTGTCCTGCAGTATCATCCCGATAAGGTTGTCTATCTCGGACACAAGGACACCATGCTGACACGAAAGATGAATAGCCTCACAAACTTTGTGAAGATAAAATCACCGGATACAGAACTCGAATTCATTGAAGTACCAAGAAATAATCTGGAGGAATGCATCAATGCGCTAAATGATGTGGCAGACAGATACCCTGATGCTCTTTTCGAGCTTACCGGAGGCGGTGAAATGCTGCTTATTGCCTTTGGCTATCTGACTGCAACAAGAGAAGTTAAAACTATACGTATAGATCCATACACCGGTATCGAGGTACGCATGATGCCGGGAGAGAAGCCTGTTCAGGACAAGGACGATATCCATATATCCGTTCAGGAAAATATTATACTGCACGGCGGACTTCTGACCAGACAGACAGGAAACTACTCCACCTGGAACTTTACTGATGAATTCAAGGCCGACATCCGAACTATCTGGGGTATAGCCAAGCGCCTAAGACACAGATGGAACAGATACTGCTCTGTGGTGGAGGATGTAATCAAGGCTAATCCGCCAGATGACACAGGCTACTATGTTATATCTATGTCAGCGCTGGGAGAAGCTGTCGCCTTATTCGATATGTTAAACTCAAAGGGAATGTTAAGAAATTACAAAAAAGACAGTAAGAAGATCAGATTTTACTTTAAAAATGATTCCATCAGACATATCGTTACTAAAACCGGTAACATACTGGAACTGCATGTATATGAAGTCGCATCCAGAAAACCGGAGCTTTTTACAGATGAGATAATCGGCGCCATGATCGACTGGAATGGTGAAAAAAACGAAGCCGAAAAAATAGAATTTGCAAATGATTATCAGAGATATATGAACGCAAGTTATGACACCATCAACGAGATAGATGTTATACTCATGCGTTCCTCTGTGCCTATATTTATATCCTGCAAAAGCGGAAAGGCCAGCAGTAATTCCCTTCACGAGCTTCAGACTGTCACCAGCCGCTTCGGTGGGAAATACGCCCATAAGGCGCTGGCTATGGCTATGCCCTGTGACAAGTCTGCCAGCGGCACCTCCTTCTTCAAGCAGCGAGCCAAGGAGATGCATATATGGGTAATAGATGATATCTATTCCATGACAGATGAAGAACTGTTATCAAAGCTGTGCAAGCTGCAATAGAATAGTCTAATCATCCATATTATCACTATCATCAGATACATTATAAGCACTTTCATCATCAGGATCTTCCGGTTCATCCGAATAGTCTTTTTCTTCATCATCGTCGTAATAAGACGTTGAAGATGATCCCGGATTATCTGATGTATGTGCCATCTGCTCCGCAGGATTTGCAGAAATAGCCGCATCCGTACCCGACGATACATTTCCGGCATTATTAGCTGCACCACCGGAGGAGTTCGAAGCATATCCCGAATTATTAGCTGTGCCACCAGCATTTCCTGTATTGTTAGCTGTACCACCGGACGAGCCGTATGCTCTTGCCGCTCCACCATCAGCTTCGCCCTCATGTGTGATGCTGGCAAACTTGGTAAATCTGCTCATCCATACAAGCTCAACCGGTCCGGTAGAACCATTTCTCTGCTTAGCGATAATGATTTCCGCTATACCCTTTTTCTCGGAATTTTCCTTATTGTAATATTCATCTCTATATATAAACATTACAACGTCCGCATCCTGCTCTATAGAACCCGACTCTCTCAGGTCAGCCAGTACAGGTCTATGATCCGGACGGGAATCAGCCGCACGGTTAAGCTGCGATAAAGCTATTACAGGTACATTTAACTCCTTGGCAAGGGATTTGAGTGATCTGGACACCTCAGATACAAACTGCTGTCTGGACTCAACCTTACCACTGGTATTCAGAAGCTGCAGATAATCGATTACTATAAGTCCAATATTCTTGGTCTGCTTCAGCTTCCTGCACTCTGTTCTGAGCTCAGGCATCGTAATAGATGAATTATCATCTATATATATAGGAGCCTTCGCCATATTATCCGTACTTTCGATAATATTAGTCCATTCAGAATCTGATATTTCTCCGGTTTTCAATTTCTTGGCTTCAACCATAGAGTCAACAGACACAAGTCTTGTAACAAGCTGCTCACTGCTCATCTCAAGTGAGAACATGGCAACAGGCACATGCTCCTTTACCGCTACGTGATGCGCTATATTAAGGACAAATGCAGTCTTTCCCATAGATGGTCTTGCCGCAACCAGTATAAGCTCTCCACCATGCAGACCGGTTAGCATATTATCAAGATCTCTGAAGCCGGTTCTCAGTCCATTTATCTGTCCTCGTGTCGCTACCGCTTCTTCTATTTCCTCGATAACATTTATGATTACATCAGATATATCATCAAAGCCCTTTGAACCAGTCTTGTTCTGCATAAGCTTGAAGATGGAAGATTCCGAATCCTCCATTATCTTATCTACAGAATCTGTTCCATCATAAGCACTTCCAAGTATTCCATTTGAAAGCTTTATCAGCTTTCTGAGATATGACTTATCTTTAACTATATTTGCATAATTCACAGCAAATGCAGCCGTACTGTTGCTGGCAAGTATTTCTCCAAGATAACCCAGACTGCAGATCTCCTCAGGAGCACCCATAGACCTCAGCTTTTCCTTCAGGATGGTTTCATCTATAGGTTTTCCTTCGTCGTACAGTGAAAGGATTGCTTCAAATAACAGAGCATATTCAGCATTATAAAAATCGTCCTTATTGATAATAGCATTTACATCTGATATGGCATCACGGTCCTGAAGCATGGAACTGATTATGCTTTTTTCTGCATTTAGATCATGGGGCGGTGTTTTTTTTGCTACCTCGTCTGCCATTACTTATACTCCCTCTATATCTGTATTATTCCAGTCTGAATCCATTAAAAACATGTAAGCAGCCAAAACTATTTTTCTTCTACAACATCCAGCATGATCTGGGCTGTAACCTGCGGATGAAGCTTGATACCTATATCATATCCGCCAAGAGCCTTTGCCGCTTCCTTCATGATGATCTTCTTCTTATCAACCTCCAGTCCAAGCTGACTCTTTATGAGTTCGGCAACCTCCTTGGTAGATATGGAGCCAAATGTCTTGCCACCAGCTCCAACCTTCATCTTGGCAGTTACCTTCTTATCCTTAAGTGAAGCTGCCAGTTCCTCTGCCTTTGCCAGATTCTCAGCAGCAACCTTCTCATCATTCTGATTCTTAAGCTTCAGATCATTCAGGTTCTTGGGTGTCGCTTCCAAACCAAGTCCCTTAGGAAGAACATAGTTTCTTGCGTAGCCCTGATTAACCTCTACAATCTCTCCCTTTTTTCCAAGAGATTTTACATCCTGTGTAAGTATAACCTTCATAATTTTATCCTCTTTTCTGATTTTTATATTTTGAGAAGCCGACACTTCTCACAAACAACAGAACCTGACGGTGATTGATATTTATATCTCTCCGGCTTCATCCATTTCCTTAAGCACTGCCTTCAGCTCCTCAAAGAACTCTTCCTTCTTCTTGCCCGGAAGCTGGACACCTGCCACATTTGCATGTCCTCCGCCGTTAAAACGTTCCATAACTATCTGAACATTAACATCACCTATGGATCTTGCAGATACATAAAGGACTCCGTTTTCTGCTTCAGTAACAACAAAGGAAGCCTTTATATTATCCACATTCAGCAGCTCATTGGCAACCTTCGCAACAGCTACCGTCGGAGCATCCTCAGCATCCTTATCGGCAAGAACGTATGACAGACAATAATGCTCCATATATATCTCGGCGTGGCTTATTCCCTCTGCCTTCTCCTTCATCTCCTCCATAGAGCTGCGGAACATCTTACGTACACGCGTTACATCCGCTCCACTCTTTCTCAGGAATGAAGCCGCTTCAAAGGTTCTCACTCCGGTCTTGGTAAGGAAATTATCCGTATCTATAAGTATTCCGGCATACATTGCATCTGCTTCCTGAGTTTTCAGCTTCGGTTCCTTGGACATATACTGATACATCTCAGCTATCATCTCGCATGCCGAAGAAGCAAAGGGCTCGATATATGAAAGAGTCGCTCCCTTTATAGATTCATTAGATTGTCTGTGATGATCAAATACAACTACAGTCGGCACAAGCGCCAGCAGCTCCTCGCACTCGGTCATGCTTGGTCTGTTAACATCGCACACAACCAGCACCGTACTCTGGTCAACCTTTGCCACTGCCTCATTACTTTTTAAGAATACACCATCATACTGATTGCCAATACGGAAGGTATTAACTATAGGCTTTATGGCATCTGTTACTTCATTCAGAACTATATATGCCTTTTTACCCATAGCTGTAACCATTCTGTATATACCGACAGCCGAGCCAAATGCATCCGAATCCGGTCTCTTATGTGCCATAATGAGAACCTTCTCCTTACTCATAAGGAGCTCTTCAAATGCCTGTGCCTTTACTCTCGCCTTAACTCTGGTATTCTTTTCCGTTCCGGCACTCTTTCCTCCGTAGTAGGTAACCTGATCCCCTATCTTTACAGCAGCCTGATCACCGCCTCGTCCCATAGCCATTCCTATGGCAGTTCGGGCACTCTCGTATGCATTTGCAAATCCATTTATATCTGCATCAGAATCAGAGCCTATACCAATACTAAGGGTCATGGCTATCTGATTTCCTACGTTGATATTCTTTACATCATCAAGTATAGAAAACTTATCATCTCTGAGAGTCTGCATATATTTCTGCTTAAATACGAAGAAATACTTATCGTTCTCCACATGCTTTACGATAGCATCGATATTGGACAGATACATATTAACCTTTCGCTCTATAAGTGCAGTAAGGATGGAATGCTTTACATCCTCCAGAGCATCCATGACTTCATCATAGTTATCCAGATAGATAAGTCCGGCATAAAGCTTCTGATCAGAAGTCATCTGCTGCAGCCTTCTAAGCTCTGTCTCATCAAAGAGGTACATGGCAAGAACTATATCATCATCCTTGCTTTCCTTCTTCTCCTCATCAAAGGCAGTTGAAAGATCTATCCTTTTGATAGAAACAGTATAGGTACGTCCGCTGAAGCTCAGGCTTGTATTCAGATCCTCAGCAACATTTATCACCTCCGGCACAAGTTCCGGGAAAAACGTATCTATTGATTTACGTATCCGCTTTTCAGGATCTACATTCACCACCTCGTGAAATACTGTATTTGCCCACATTATATGTCCCGATGTATCAAGTATGGCATATGGTATCTCCAGCTCCTGCAGCAGTTCCTTCTGTATCTTTCCCTGTTCCAGTGAGTAATCCACCATGACACTGTTCAGTGCCATAGTGCTTCTGAAATACAGTATCAATACTATAATGATATATAGTATCATCAGTATCACACTGACCATACCTGTCATACTGGTAAAGCCGTTGTCATAAATAGTAAAGCCCAGAAGTATAAGCGTCAGTAATATAGGTATTACTATGATATATTGAATTCTTCTCTTAAGCTTCTTAGCGTTGTTCATATCATAATCCTTACAGCCGCATGTCTATGAAGACATTGCCGCTTTTATAGTTAGTTTCTGTATTAGTTCCTGCTCCCCAGTGCTGCAATTCTTTCGCATACCTGCTCATAAGTTTCCTTATACTTTGCAAGCTTCTCCTTCTCAGCATTAACCTTTGCCTCAGGAGCCTTATCTACAAAGTTCTTATTTCCCAGCATCTTCTCGCCACGTTCTATCTCGCCTTCAAGACGGGTCTTCTCTTTACCAAGTCTCTCCAGCTCCTTATCCACATCAACCAGTTCGGCAAATGGGATATAGATAACTGCATTATGGATAACGGCTGAAACAGCATCATCCTCTATACCACTCTTATCAGCCTGAACCTTTACTTCACTGGCATAGGAAAGTGCACCGAAGAATGCCTTGCTGTTATCAAATATATTTCGCACATCCTCTTTATCAGATACTACATATACTGCAGCCTTTCTTGATGGAGGTACATTCATATCTGTTCTAAGCGTTCTGATAGCACGAACAGCATCCTTGATAACATCTACATTTTCTGCTTCCTGAACAAAGTTCTTTGCTTCGTCATATACAGGCCAGGAGGATATCATGATGGACTCCTCATCTGTAAGTGTACAGTAGATTTCCTCTGTTACAAATGGCATATAAGGATGCAGCAGCTTAAGTCCTGTAGTGAGAACATACTTAAGTGTCCAAAGCGCTGCGGCACGTGTGGTATCCTCCTTGTTCCAGAGTCTTGGCTTAACCATCTCTATATACCAGTCACAGAACTCATCCCAGAGGAAGTCATGAATCTTGTCTGCTGCTATACCCAGCTCGTACTTCTCCATATTGTCTGTAACATCACGAACTACCGAGTTCGCCTTTGCCACTATCCACTTATCTGCCATAGTGAGGTCATCCAGAGTAACACTCTCTACAGCCGCCAGCTCTTCTTCAGAAAGCTCTGACTGATTCATCATGATAAATCTGGAAGCATTCCATATCTTGTTGGCGAAGTTACGGCTTGCCTCAAGTCTGTCCCAGATAAAACGCATATCATTACCGGGTGCATTTCCTGTTATGATCATAAATCTCAGGGCATCCGCACCATACTTATCTATTACCTCGATAGGATCAATACCATTTCCAAGAGACTTGCTCATCTTACGGCCCTGATCATCACGGATAAGACCATGGAAAAGTACGGTATGGAAAGGTATCTTGCCTGTCTGCTCCAGTGATGAGAATACCATTCTTATAACCCAGAAGAAGATAATATCGTATCCTGTTACAAGTACATCGGTAGGGAAGAAATATTTATAATCTTCTGACTCTGTATCCGGCCAGCCCAATGTTGAAAATGGCCAAAGGGCTGATGAAAACCAGGTATCCAGAGTATCCTCGTCCTGCTTCAGGTTCTCACTCTGGCACTTGGAGCATCTGCATGGTGCTTCCATCTCAACCATGGTCTCTCCACAATCCTGACAATACCAGGCAGGTATTCTGTGTCCCCACCAGAGCTGTCT
>DGRT01000076.1 GCA_002391105.1 Lachnospiraceae bacterium UBA4381
TATATGAATGAAGAGTCTTATCAAAAAACCCTTGATACAGGGCTTATGACTTACTGGTCACGTTCCAGACAGAAGCTCTGGACTAAGGGTGAAGAATCCGGACATATTCAGAAGATGGTCAGTCTTACCATAGACTGTGACAAGGATACCATTCTTGCAAAGGTGGATCAGACAGGTCCTGCCTGTCATACCGGTAATCCTACCTGCTTCTTTACTCCACTTACTAATAGTGACCAGGGACATAAGAACAGTTCTCTTTCTGTATTTGAGGAAGTTTACAATGTAATAATGGACAGAAAGAAGAATCCGCGTGAGGGAAGCTATACTAATTATCTTTTTGATAAGGGTATAGATAAGATACTGAAAAAGGTTGGTGAAGAGTGTACGGAGATCGTTATTGCAGCCAAGAATCCCGGAAATGAGGAAATAAAGTATGAAATAGCTGATTACCTGTATCACCTGATGGTTCTTATGGCTGAATGCGGTGTAACGTGGGAAGATATAACGGATGAGCTTTCCCGTCGCGAAGGATAATTATTTATTACTGATTATTTATAACTGATTATTTATAAATATCTATAAATATTGGAGGAAATGATAACGATGAAACAATTTACTTCAAAGGAGCTTAGAAAGACCTGGATAGAATTCTACAAGGAAAGAGGCCATGTTGATGTTGGTGCTGTTTCACTTGTTTCTGATGGTTCCACCGGTGTAATGTTTAATGTTGCCGGTATGCAGCCTCTGATGCCTTATCTTCTGGGCGAGAAGCATCCTCTTGGAACCAGACTCTGTAATGTACAGGGCTGTGTTAGGACAAATGATATCGATTCAGTCGGTGATAAGAGCCATGTTACCTTCTTTGAGATGATGGGTAGCTGGAGTCTGGGTGACTATTTTAAGGAAGATAGATGTAAATGGAGCTTTGAACTGCTTACGGAAGTCTTTGGCTTTGACAGAGATCATCTGGCAGCTACTGTATTTGCAGGTGATGATAATGCACCAAGAGACGAAGAGGGTGCTCTTTGCAGAATAAAGTCCGGCTTTAAGAAGGAGAATATATATTATCTTCCCGCAAAGGATAATTGGTGGGGACTTGAATATGGACCATGCGGACCTGATAGTGAGATGTTCTATATTGCAGATGTCCCTGATTGTGGTCCTGACTGTGGCCCCGGCTGTGACTGCGGTAAATATACAGAGCTTGGAAATGATGTATTTATGCAATATGAGAAGCATAAGGATGGTCATCTTACTCCGCTTAAACAGAAGAATGTTGATACAGGCTGGGGACTGGAAAGAATCCTTGCATTCCTTAATGGAACAAAGGATGTATATAGGACAGACCTCTTTACTTCAGCTATAGCATTTATTGAAAGTAAGGCTGGCACCAAATATGAAGAGGACGAAGTGCTTACAAAATCTATGAGAATACTGGCAGACCATATGCGTACATCTGTAATGCTTATTGGTGATGCCGCAAAGCTGGTACCTTCAAATGTAGGTGCCGGATATGTGCTTAGAAGACTTATCAGACGAGCTGTTCGTCATGGCCGTACTCTTGGACTCAAAAAGGATGATCTTCTCGGACTCGCTAAGATCTATATAGATGAAGTATATAATGACAGCTATCCTTTGCTTATTAAAAATCGTGACTTTATAATCAGTGAGCTTGATAAAGAAATTGTCCGTTTTGAAAGCACACTTGAAAACGGAATGAAAGAATTTAAGAAGATTCTTGATGAAAAGAAGAATGAAAAGGCTGCTTCAATAGACGGTGAATCAGCCTTCTATCTCTATGATACATTTGGTTTCCCTATTGAACTTACCTGCGAAATGGCCGCTGAAGAAGGTCTTAAGGTAGATGAGGCAGGCTTCGAAAAAGCTATGGAGACCGCTAAAGAAAAAGCCAGAGCCAGTCAGAAGTTCTCGGCTAAGCTTAGTACAGATGCAAGTATATTTGAAGAATTAAATGATGGCTTGAGTACCGAGTTTACCGGTTATGAGAAACTGATTGATGACTCCGAGATTATAGCACTGGCTAATGAGAATGAACTTACACAGGAGATCGGCGAGGGTGATAGAGGAACTATAATTACCTCCAAAACACCTTTCTATGCAACGATGGGTGGACAGGTTGGAGATCATGGTAGAATTGAAACAGAGTCAGCACTGTTTATGGTTGAAGAAACTGTAAAGGTTGCCGGCGGAAAGACAGCTCATGTTGGTTTTGTTAAATCCGGCTCCATCAAAAAGGGAGACAGGGTACATTTATCTGTAAATAAAGAAGACCGTATGCTCATTTGCAGAAACCATAGTGCAACACATCTGCTTCAGAAGGCTTTGCAGATAGTTTTAGGTGATCATGTTGAACAGGCGGGTTCATTTGTTTCAAAGGGCTATCTCAGATTTGACTTTACACATGATAAGGCTTTGACTGAGGAAGAGATTGCTGCTGTGTCTGCCAAGGTTAACAGAGCTATCCTGGATGACCTTGAAGTAAGAACAAATGTAATGAGTCTTGAAGAGGCTAAAAAGACCGGTGCCATGGCTCTGTTTGGAGAAAAGTATGGTGAATCAGTTCGTGTTGTTAATATGGGTGATTTTTCGATAGAGTTATGTGGTGGTACCCATGTTTCCAACACAGCGGATATTGGAGTCTTCAAGATAACCTCAGAATCAGGCATAGCTGCCGGAGTTCGTCGTATAGAGGCTGTGACTTCGCTTGGAGCCTGGGCTTATTATGGGGACAAGGAAAATACATTAAAAGAGGCTGCTGCATTAGCAAAGGCAGAGCCTTCAAAGCTTCCTGATAAAGTAAAGGCTATGCAGGAGGAGTTAAAGAAGCTGCAATCAGAAAATGAGAAGCTTAAATCCAAGATGGCTAAGGCGGCTGCAACCAGCGCTGAAGATGATGTAATTGAACTTAATGGCGTAAAGATTCTGACGATGGCTGTTAGTCAGGTTGATCCGAATGCTCTTAGAAATCTTGGAGACGACTATAAGGCAAAGCTTGGAAATGCAGTTGTTATTATGGCGTCTGACCTGGGAGAGAAAGTAAGTCTTGTTGTTATGGCATCTGATGAGGCTGTTAAGGCAGGAATACATGCCGGTAATATCATAAAGGCTATTGCACCGATTGTTGGAGGCGGCGGTGGCGGTCGTCCTAACATGGCTCAGGCCGGAGGAAAAGATGCGTCAAAGATTCAGGATGCGCTTAATGCCGGCATTGAACAGGTAAAGCAGCAGTTGGGTATTAATTAGCTTATAAGCAGATGGGAATTGTTTAGATTATTCTTGACATGAAATCCAGTTGTGTTATAATAACGCTTGCGTGTGTTTTTTTAGATGCTATAAAAACATATAGTTAATCCCGAAATGAAGGGAGGGTAGGAATATGTCAAGCGTAGTAGTTAAAGAAGGTGAGACTCTCGACAGCGCTCTTAGAAGATTTAAGAGAAACTGTGCTAAGGCCGGAATCCAGCAGGAAATCCGTAAGAGAGAGCATTACGAGAAGCCATCAGTTCGTCGTAAGAAGAAGTCTGAGGCTGCCAGAAAGCGTAAATTCAAATAATCCGTTTTAATTATTTGTTTCGTTTATAATTTCGCCACGTTCATTTTTTAGAACGTGGCGTTTTGCGTGGTTGCCCTGAATTATGTGGAAGTGTTACAGTTTTAAGTTTTATATTTACATGGACTAAATTATGGGAGTAATTCAAAAGAAAATTATAATAGATGATACATATATTCAGCCTGTTTTCGGACAGTTCGATAAGAATATCAGAAAGATTGAACAGGCTTTTTCTGTTACCTATATTTATCGTGGAGACTGTCTTACTCTGGAAGGAGAGGAAGCCGGAGTCAATAAAGCCGAAAGAGTTCTGAAGGATCTTCTTATAGTAGCTAAAAACGGGACTGAAATATCAGATCAGAATGTTGACTATGCTATAAGGCTTAGTCAGGATGGAGAAAAGGAAAATGTTTCTGAACTGGAAACAGATAATGAGCTTATCTGCCACACCTTGAGTGGAAGACCAATCAGACCTAAAACCTTTGGACAGAAGAAATATGTAGAGGCGATAGATAATAATATGATCACCTTCGGAACCGGTCCTGCCGGTACGGGAAAGACCTATCTAGCTATGGCGAAGGCGATAACCGCATTTAAAAAGGGTGATGTTGAGAGGATAATACTTACCAGACCTGCTATCGAGGCTGGTGAAAAGCTTGGATTCTTACCGGGAGATCTTCAGAGTAAGATAGATCCGTATCTCAGACCTCTTTATGATGCCCTGTATGAGATAATGGGTGCTGAAAGCTTTCAGAAGAATATGGAGAAAGGACTTATAGAGGTGGCTCCTCTTGCTTATATGAGAGGACGTACACTGGATAATGCATTTATTATTCTTGATGAGGCTCAGAATACAACCCAGTCTCAGATGAAAATGTTCCTGACACGTATAGGCTTTGGTTCTAAGGCTATTATAACCGGCGACCAGTCGCAAAAGGATCTTGCCAGTACTGTAACCTCCGGGCTGGATACAGCTCTTGAGGTTGTGAAGGGAATAGAGGGTATAGCCATCTGCAGTCTTACAAGTAAGGATGTGGTAAGACATCCTCTGGTTCAGAAGATAGTTGAGGCTTATGAGAATTATAAGCCGAAGGCTGAAAGAGGCTACAGAGATAACAGAAAAGTACATAGATCTAAGGATAATAATCAGTAAAAAGCATTCATTATAGTAATAGTTTGCGATTTATTACAATATATGGTATTATAAGGTTTGTTGCTATGACTTATTTTGTATAGGAGATATGTTGTGAATATAGTTATAGATTCTGAACCGCATATTTCATATCCGGCGGAGTATGATGATATTATAAGAGACGTTGTATTAGCCTCACTTGATTATCTGGGGTGCCCTTACGAATGTGAGCTTTCGGTTACTATCACTGATAATGACGGTATTCATGATATCAATCTGTCGGAAAGAAAGATAGATGCACCAACGGATGTTCTGTCATTTCCGATGCTTGATTTTGAAACACCTAACGATCTTTCCTATGTTGAGAAGTATCCGCAGGATTATTTTGACCCTGAAACCGGAGAACTGCTTCTGGGAGATATCGTTATATCAATTGATAAGGTAAGATCTCAGGCTGCAGAATATGGACATAGTGAAAAACGTGAGATAGCATTTCTCACAGCACATAGCATGCTTCATCTCATGGGCTTTGATCATATAGATGATGATGAAAGACTCAGGATGGAGGAAATGCAAAGACAAATTCTTGATATGAAAGGATATAGTAGGGATTATGAATAAGAAGATAATGGCACTTATGCTTTCGGGCGTATTTGTACTTGGAGGTCTGACTGGATGTGGTAAGAAGGACGAGGCGGATGTAGATACAACTTCCATATCTGATATGGTTTCAAGCACTTATACAGTTGATATTGGTCCAAGCTCAACCTTAAATGGAGATGCTACAGAAGTCCTTATGATGAAGGATGGAATGGTAATGAGTGACCTTACAGGAGAGTGGATAAATGCTGATCTCGCTGATAAAAGATATTTTGGTATCATGGTTAATAATATCAGTGAGGCTATGCCACAGTCCGGAGTAGAAAGAGCTGATGTTATATATGAGATACTTGAGGAAGGTGGTATCACCAGACTTCTTGCTATCTATCAGGGAGACTATGAAGATATAGAGAGAATAGGACCTGTAAGAAGTGCCAGACACTACTTTGACAGAAAAGCTCTGGAATATGATGCAGTATTTGTTCACTGGGGACATTCCATCTATGCTGGTCAGGATTTTGATGTTATAGAAGATCTTGATGATATTGACCTGAATGGAAAGGACGGTTCCTACGGATTCAGAGTATCCCGTCCCGGCAAGGCTCTTGAGCATACCGGATATACCTCCGGACAGAACATTGCAGATGCTATTGCAAAGAATGAATTTGATTCAGAAAAATGTGATACCTACAAGAAGATGTTCAACTTCAACGTTAAGGATAAGGTTCCTGAAGGCGGACAGGATGCCAATAAGATAACTACTGCATTTAATGATGGCAGAAAGCCTTGGTTCGAGTATGATGCAGATTCAGGTCTCTATAAGAGATTCCAGTATGGTACAGAGCAGATAGATGAGCTTACAGGCAATCAGCTTGCATTCAAGAATGTCATCATTCAGTTTGCACCTCATCAGGGAATCAGCGGAGATCAGGTTGGATGTATAGATGTTAATCTGGTCGGTGAAGGTGAAGGCTGGTATGCATCAGATGGTAAGATCATTCCTATAAAGTGGAAGAAATCACCAAAGTATAATATGATTGACTTCTCTACTACAAATGGTATGCTTGACTATGGTATGAGATCAGGTCCTTGTACAGATTATGGTGTTACTACCTTCTATACAGAGGACGGAGAGAAGCTTAAGATGAACCCCGGTAAGACCTGGGTTACACTTTTCCAGGATGACAATAAGGACGGTATCATTATAGAATAAACAGGTAATCTTATGTTAAATACTGTATATGATGTATGTATAATTGGCGCAGGTGCATCAGGACTTGTGGCCGCGATTGAAAGCTCCCGACGGGGGCTTTCTTCGGTAGTTGTGGATAAAAATAAAAAGC
>DGRT01000051.1 GCA_002391105.1 Lachnospiraceae bacterium UBA4381
AGGTGCCTGTCCCCCTGTCACAAAATGTGACAAGGTGCCTGTCCCCCTGTCACCTAGCTGGAGATTAAATATGGGTACTCATTATAATGCATTTATTTCATATAAGCATGAGCCGCTTGATACTAAGATAGCAAAGGAGGTCCAGCAGAGTCTGGAACGTTATCGCATACCTGAGAGACTTCAGGAGAAGAGAAAGATCAAGAAGATAGAGAGAGTTTTCAGAGATACTGAGGAACTGTCTCTTACAAAAAATCTTTCTGAGACTATTACGGAGGCATTGGATAATACAGATTATCTGATTGTAATATGTTCTAAGAAAACCAAAGAATCCGAATGGGTTCTGAGGGAAATATCATATTTCATGGAGAATCATCCCAGAGATCATATCTTTACTGTACTTGTTGACGGTGAGCCTGACGAGGTGGTTCCTGAGATACTTCAATATGAAGATGGTCAGAAGGTAGAACCGCTTTCATGTGATTACAGGATGCCTAAAAAACTTGCCAGCAAGATAGAGCTTCCACGACTGGTCAGCGCCATTATAGGCTGCTCCTATGATGAACTGATGAATCGACAGAGGGCTTACTATATCAGACATCTTTTCAGGGTTATAGCGCTTATAACCATTCTTTCTTTTTTGTTTATATCCCAGTTAATATATGGACTTCATAAGATACATTCCAATTATCAGAAGGCACTGGAAAATCAGTCCCAGTATCTTACCGGAGAGGCAGAAACCTTTCTGGCCAATGAAGACAGAGTAACGGCTATCCAGTTGATTCTTGCAGCACTGCCAAACGGAGCAAAGGATTCCAGACCTTTACTTGGAAGGGCAGTAAGGACACTTGCTGAAGCTACCAATGTATATGGAAGTACGGATGATAGTAAGATATTATCAGATATGGTTTATGGAAGTGACAGCTCTATCACAGCCTATGATGTATCAAAGGATGGAAGATATCTCGCAGCTATAACTATATACTCGACTATATATGTATGGGACACAGAAGACCGTAGCATTGTCTATACTAAGTCGGCAAGTGATATTTACAGTCTGGAGGTGAAGTTCTTACCTAATGATCTGCTCCTTATAATTGGAGAGAATTCTCTGATTTCAGTAGATATTCAGACAGGGGAAAACATATGGGAAGTAACTGATGAAAATGCCGGTTTCCTGTCTGAAGCAAAACAGATATTTGATAATTATTTATATTATGTGTATCATAATGGAGAAATCCGGAAATATGATACAGATAAAGGTGAACTGAAGGATACCTATAATGTGTCTTCGGATTCTGTCATTATAACTGGGTTTTCTGTATCAACTGATTCTAACCGGATAGTATTTGTCGAAGAAGATGGAGATATAAATAGTCTCAAGGTTTATGATGTAAGTAGCGGGGAAGTGGTTACGCTAATTACTTCATCGCAGGTTTTAGAGTGTGCAACATGGCTGGATAAGGATACGGTGCTTGTCAGTGAAACCGAAGAAAAGTATGATTATATGCCATATATGGAAGGCTATGAAATGGTCTCTGAGATGGAAAGTGTTATCAGATGTTATGACGTACCTTCCGCGAAGGAAAAATGGACTGCCGCATTTATCTGTAACAGTCAGATCTTAGGATATGGTTTTATTCCATTAAATGATAATAATGAAGTTCTGTTTTATGTAGGAAATGCATATGCAATATATGATACCGGTTCAGGAGAACAGATAGATTATAAGAATATTAATAGTCCAATAGTGAATATAAATGATAACGATGGTGATGGAATTCCTACAGTAATAACTGTAAAAGGTTATATGGGCAGCATTGAAGCTGATCAGTCAGATATTTCACTCAAAAAATGTTTCTCGGATGAAATAACGGGAGTGATCGTGAATGATGGCTTCTATGTTCTATCCGGCGATGGAAGAAGGATCATTCACTATATGGTAGGGTTTGAAAATGAATACTGGAAGAGGATTGATATTCCGGCTCATTGCTATATTACGGAAAATTACATAGACTCAGAAGCTGTAGTGTTACAGGTATATGATGAGAGCTTTGAAGAAATGAGTCTTATAACCTATGATGCGAATAATAATTATAAAGAGCACATAGCAGAAAAGTGTCAATATAGTGAAAATATATATGTTAAAATGCTGGGACGATATGGAGATAATTTCTATTATGTTTATGCTTATAGGGAAAGTGAGGATAATGAGAAATATGAACTGTATCTGAGGTGGATCAGTATAAAGGACGGAAGCAAAGGCAGTAAAATGCTTTGCAGAGTCAGTGGAAAATATATGCTGTATGATATGGTAGGAATGAATCAGGAATATATAAGCTGCTATGGATATGGAGCTGATGGTAAGCTAAAGGTAATTCTTTATAACATACAGACGGATGAACTGGAAGAATATGCTTCGCCCAGTGAGGAAGAATATGTGTCAGCATCTGTACAAGTATGGCCGGCGACGAAAATGATATATCTTTCTACTGAAAATGGAGACTATATAGTATATGGTAATTCCGGAGAAAGCAGGGGGTAGAGCTGCCGGATAATTGGGATAAGACCAGTTATGTAAAAATTGCAGGAGATAACAGAATTATAGCCTGTACGATGTCGCGGACTATTCTGATAGACAGGAATGGCAAACTATTAAATGAACTGGGAAAAGCAAATAGTGGCCATACAGTTATGGGAGCCTTATATTATGAACCTCCCAAAGGGAAAAAACAGGTCATTGTTTTGTATAACGAAAAAATATCCAAGTATGATGCGGATACCGGGAAACTTCTGGGTGAGTGCAGTCTTAGGTCATTTTCCTATTATCCATCATTTTATATAGATAGAGATGAAAAAATGCTTTATGTCAGCTGTAGTTATAGTGGTATCAGCAAGATAGACATGGACGAGTGGATGGAGGTAGCCTTGATAGAAAATGGTATAGGCTATGATCCGAAAGAGAAGATATATTATGTGACTCGTAATCCGGACTATAATAATACAGAGATTGGATATATAAAAGACTATTCTGTGGATGAACTGATAGAGATAGGCAAAGATAAACTGAATGGAGCCGAGATGACTTCCGAGCAGAAGGCCAAATATGGATTAACTGATTGATAGGAGATAATATGAAGCTGAGTGAATTATTAGTATATAACGACATAGTGATACAGTGCCACGACAATCCTGATGCTGATGCGCTCGCATCCGGATATGCTCTCTGGTGGTACCTGAGAAAGAATGGGAAGGAGCCTATATTCATATATCGAGGCAGAAACAGGATACAAAAGAGTAATCTTCTTCTGATGCTCAGTTTTCTGGAAATTCCTGTAAGCTATGAACCGGATTTTGACAGAAAACCGGAGCTTCTAGTGGCAGTGGACTGTCAGTATGGTCAGAGAAATGTGACAATGACTGATGCTGATAATGTTGCAATTATAGATCATCATCAGTGCACAGTTGAACTGCCTCAGCTTGCGGAAATCAGAAGCAACATAGGAAGCTGTGCTACGATTCTCTGGGATATGATAAGGGATGAGGGACTTGATCCGGGAGAGGATAAGCTGCTATCTACTGCACTCTACTATGGACTTTATACAGATACCAATAAGTTTTCGGAAGTGGCTCATCCGCTGGACCGCGATATGATAGATACTCTTATCGTAAACAAAAGCATGATAACGGAAATGAGCAATTCCAATATTTCGCTGGAGGAACTTAAGATAACAGGTAAGGCAATACTTCATTATTATTACGATAAAGATAATAAATATCTTATTCTTCACGCAGAGAAATGTGATCCTAATATTCTCGGAGTTATAAGTGATTTTTCCATGGAGACCTCCGAAGTTAATGTATGTCTTGCTTATTATCTCAGCCCTGAAGAGATTAAGTTTTCTGTCAGAAGCTGTGTTAAGGAAGTGCATGCAAATGAGGTTGCCGCATTTATTGCAGATGGATTAGGCGGTGGTGGAGGTCATCTATATAAAGCAGGAGGAACTATAAGACCAGAACTGCTTTCAAGTCATGGCATATCGATAGATGATTTTGAAAGAGAAAGTCAGTTCCTACATGACAAAATGGATGAATATTATAGTCTGTATGAGATAATCTATGCTAAAGAAACAGTACTTGATACAAGTCAGATGAAGCTTTACAACAAAAAAGAACAGCGTCTTGGATTTGTAAAGCTTTCTGATATATTTCCTCTGGGAAGCCTTGTAGAGATAAGAACTCTTGAGGGGGATATTAACATTCGTCTCGAAGAGGATAAGTTTCTTATGATAGGAATAGATGGAGAGGTATATCCTATAACGAAGGAGAAGCTGGAACGAAGTTATCAGATTACAGGTAACAAGCTGGACCGTACCTTTGAATATGAGCCGACTGTAAAGAATGTACTCACGGGAGAAAAGAAGGGCGTTCTCGGGGCGGCTAATGAGGTTATCAGTACGGGCAGGGTTCGAATATACGCGAAGCCCCTGAACCGTTATGTGAAGCTGTTTACTGCCTGGGACGATGAGAAGTATTACTCCGGAACACCAGGGGATTACATAGCTGTAAGAGAAGATGATGAACATGATATATATATCATAAGTAAAAAGCTCTTTGACCTTCTATACGAAGAAGTGTGACAGGGGGACAGGCACTTTGTCACTTTTGGTGACAGGGGGACAGGCACTTTGTCACATTTTCACATTCGCTGTTTCGAGGAACTGTTACTTATCACAATTCCCCCCAGGACAAGTACTATTCCAACAAGTACCCCCGGTGTCATTTTTTCATGAAACCATAATATGCCGTTCATTGTCGCTACTACAGGCTCTATAGAAGCGATGATGGCGGCTTTTCCATTTTCTACAGCTTTAAGCCCGATGGTATAGATTATATAAGGAATGACTGTTGATACAAGGACAAATGTTATGGAAAGAAGAACACTTTTTGGCGATGAAAATGCTGCTTTCCCCACTGTGATCGGACTCACAAAAAATACAGTTCCTATTGTAGCGAAGAGAAATGTATAGAAGCTGATGGTGAAGCTGTGATAACCTCTTTCCAGTGCGTAGCGTCCGAATATGGAATATAGTGCATAGCCGAGACCTGCACCGAGACCAATAAGGAGTGTGCGGAGTGTCAGACGTCCGGAGTCTCCGATAACTCCGGTTACGAATATAAGTCCTACGAATGAGAAGATAAGCGCGATTACATTTCTTCTAGTCAGTAGTTCTTTGAAACAAAGTCTTGAGATGATCATAACAAATGCTGGAGCTGTATATAGAAGAATGGCAGCAACAGATAGTGATGTGAGTGTGATTTCTTTGAAATAGCAGAGGTTGAAAAAAACTATACTAAGAAGTCCGGTTCCAAGGAAGCACCATATATCCTTTAGCTTTATCTTGAAAAGGCGTCTATCATATATCAGAAGAAATATACCCATGCATACGGCGGTGAGAACAGCTCTTAGAAAAACTATATCCCAGGAATTTAGTCCCTTCTGAGAAAGAGGTCTCACAAAAAGTCCCATGCATCCCCAAAGAATTCCGGCAAGTAGTATATATATTACGTTCAGAAGATTTGTTTTAGAATTTTTAGTATTCTTAGTATTCTTAGTATTCTTATTATTCATCGTTTTATTCCATAAGTTTATTTGGACTATTTTGGGCTTTTAACTTACCGCAGCCTGCTTCTACAAACCTTTTGGCAAGCAGAACCCGCTGCTGGTCTCTTCTCGATTTGCTTCGCAAATCGAGCCCTGTGACAAGGTGCCTGTCCCCCTGTCACCAAGCCCTGTGCCACATTATCACTTACATTTTTCTGTGTCAAGTTGAGATTAATGCGATTTGTTGCGCTTTTGTAATTCATTTTGTGATAGTATGATAGAGTAGTGTTACAGAGAAACAGAAAAAATATGGAATATCACTACCAGAGTGCATATCTATTATCATAAAAGGAGAAATATTATGCCAAGTTTTAATACTGTAAGTTCAATCAGAGTAGAGGATTATCTGAATGTCCATGATGAAAAAGTTATAAAGCTTTTGAATAAACATGGTGTTGTAAGATTAAATTCTATAAAATCAGCTCTTATCAGCTTTATGCTCAGAGATGAGGTAAAGCTTTATCAGGGATTTCATAGTGCAAGACTGGTATACTTTGATGCGCGAAATGAGTATCAGAGGCTAAAAGAGGAACTGGAGGAGGAGGCTCCCAATGCTCCGCTTACCAGAGAACAGCAGCAAAGACTTGATACTCTTAAGCAGAAGAGAGATAACGCCAAGCAGGAACTTGATGTATGGCAGGAGACCGCGCAGGAGTTACTTACTCAGGATGGTAAGCTGGATGTAGTAAGACTTTATGAGGAGAAGAAGCCTAAGACTGAGGAGGAGAAGAAAACTTTTGCTGATGAATTTCTGAACTTCTATGCACTCGCAATGTATGATATGGACTATGCTGAAGAGCTTAAAACTATCAATAAGAGTAAGTATGATTTTGATGGGGATCTGTCGGACGAAGAAAGTGAAGCGTTAGATGAAAAGGCGAATGTAGTCAGTGAAAAGCTGACTTCTAATCTGAGAAGTGACATGTCTGCACATGATTCAGACAAGGTTATTGATACGTATCAGAAGAATAAAGGACTGTCAGATAGAATATGGTTTGTACTTATTCATAATTCTATGAGAGATGCTCTTGAGTCTGCAGATCTGGGTGAGATTGATGATCCGGATATGACTAAGTATGGACTTCCGGAAGAGGATTTTTCAGAGAATGAAGCATACCTGCTGGAGCATGAACTGGAGAATCTTACGGATGCTATAGAGATTACAGATACCCAGAGTGCCAGAACAGTACTGAAAGCTATGGAGACTATCAGGATCAGACTTACAGTGATGGCTGGAAAAGAGATCAGAAATCTGGAGAATCTTCTTTCGGACGAAGAGCTTAAGTCTGAAAAGGCTTTAGCTATGTTCGATAGTCCTTCATATAACTCTGCAACAAAGACTCTTCTTAATACCTATAAAATAATAAATGATAAAGTTAAAGAAAAGGTATGTGAGGAATTAGAGAAACAATATAATATTTCAGGCAATACGACACTGGATGAAATTGCCGGTATTATGGATCTGGATAATAGGGGTAGAGAATTCCTATTTTCAACTTATCATTCAGGACCGGATGACACAATAGATACTGTCAAAAAAAGAAGAGGGTTTAATGTTGATAAATTTAAGAATGATCTGGCTTATGATTCGTACATAAAATTAAATCAGAACATAGATAATGATATTCTGGCTACTTTATCAGATGAGGATAAAAGATTATTTGAGCTGGGTCAGAATAGTGTCAGTGATGATGACAAAGATAAGAATCTGAATGATGATGAGTGGATGAATCAGTATGGTGAGCTCATTCTTGATAAAGCACAAAATAAAATGAAACTGGTTGCATATCAGCAGCTTAGTGAAATCGTGTCGTCTGACAAGTCATTTAATTCTGAATCAGGTAATGAATTATTTGAAAAGCTGGAAAATGCTTATCCTAAGTTTGAAGCAGTTCCTGTAGTAAATAATACTCAGGGTGTTATACCTACAAAGGATTTAGTCAAGGAGCAGCTTGTTGCCATCAGACTTGAAGAGGAAGATGAGGATGAAAAGGAAGATGATGAAGAATTAGAAGGAGAAGAGAAAGAAGAAGTAGAAGAAAAAGCAACTGAAGCAGAAGGTAAGTACCCAAAGAGCATAGAAGAGGAAGCAAGGCGAAAAGATAAGGAGCAATCAATAAGGAGTGATATTGATGCTGAACTTATTGATTACATGGCTGATAATCCGATAAGGGTTAACGCTCCTCTAAACCTTGAGAATTTGAAAGCTGCATTTGTAACAATCAGAGGTGGCAAATCTGAGAAAGGATCAATCCGCAGTAAGGATCACGATATATTAAGTAACAATATGAAGCTTTATATAGCTGATGAAGCAAAGCATACAGCTATGTCTCTTTCTGCCGGTCTGATTCCAGGTAGGGAGCAGCAGGAAGGCTATGATACTATCGGTCTGGATGCTTTATCTAATGCTGGCAGACTGTCAGTATATTATATGTATGTCCTTGCCACTAAGCCTGAGGCAAATGTGGATAATCTTGTTCAGATTTGCTCAGATCCAGCTGTTAAGAAGGAATACTTTGATTTTTGCGCAGCAAATGGAATGGCCCAGAATATGTACAATAGCATATATAACTGGGCGAATATCATTAGCACGGCAACTGATAAGCTTAAGAATTACAAGCTTCCTGATATCAGCTATGATAATCCGGATGAGGTTAAGAAACATATAGGTTCACTTCACACATTTAGAACTATAGTTGAGAATTCTTCTGCAGTTTGTGATTTTCTGTTCGATAAGTCTACAAGAGAGATGTTCAGAGGAGAAAAGAAGACACAGGTACTCGATAGTATAGAGTTTCTGGATTATATAGATAAATCAACGAAGAGTATATCTGATACTTATTTCAAAGTAAAAACCGGACATTCAAGTGGCGATGTAGATGTATTGTTAAAAGAGAGTATGGCCAATCGTCTGCTCATAGGAAAAAGGAGCAAGACCTTCAAGGGTAAGACACTAAGTGAAATCTATAATAGTGGTATAACGAAGACAGAAAAGGAGTATATTAATCTGTTTGACGATTCCTTCAGAACCTTTAATGTTCCAAATGAGTTCCTGGATAATAAGATAGTTGATGTTCTTGCCGGAGATAATGACAAGGCCACTATTACAAAACTAAGTGATATATATGACAGAGCAGTTAGCAATGGGTCCTTAATGTACACTTATATGATGAAGGAGGCAGTGTCTAACTTCAGATTCTCTCTTGGAAATGATTCCAGAACCTTTAAAGAGAACGAAAAGCTTGAGAAATATCTTATGGAAAATAATTCTGTAGATAGTTTTCAGCGTCTGATCAGTCTGGAAAAAAGACAGAAAGATGCAAGGAGTGTCGCTGAAGTATTTCAGATGAATAAGAACCTGCTTGATTTTGATATTGAAGAGTATCTTGATAAGAAGTTCAGTTTGCTTTTTACTGATAAGATAAAGCAGCTCTTAAAGGCAAATAATATATCCGAAATGGATACGGTGCTTATAGATGGTAAGACTCCGAATGAACTTTGGAGCGAAAAATATGCTGCTATCGAAGACCCTGATATGAAGGATAAATTACTTAAGCTTGAGATAATCAGGGCGGTATATAAGAATGACAAGAAGATAGAGCTAAGGAACTATGATATCGGTAAGGATATGAAGCTTACCGAACATGGAACTCTTCGAATGAATATAGATACTGCGCAGACTGAAAAAATGATAGACGCAGGAAATCTTTTTGATATATATCGTTCGAAGGTAAAGAATAAGCTGAGAGACTATAGAAATCTGCTTGTGGAAGCACTTCCTGCTATTCAGGGAGAATCAAAATTTGCAAAAGAGAAAAGAGTATATACAGATGGTACAGACCTCTATAAGGAAATGGCTCAGGCCTTGAAAAATGCTTTAGATAATATCGATAAGAATTCTATCAGACCTTCCGAAATTAAAAAACTGCTGGAGGAGTTCAGAACAGCATCTGATAATTATTATAATGAAAGAAAGGGAGTACTTTTTGGACCAAGAAAGGGTAAGGGTACCAAGAGGCTTAGTGCATCTGATGAGATGAGGAAAGGTGCCTCTGACATGCTTTCCTTACTTGATGATATTTTCAGGGATATAGATGATTCTTACACATTTGGTCAATATGATGCTTCCCCGCGCAATGCTTCATTTTCTGAGATTAAAAATGAGACAAATGAAATAATTAATTCATATGGGAAACAACTGGGACTATCAGAAGATTATATATATCAGAGTAAGAGAAAAGCAAATAAAGATTATAATACTATATCAGATTCAGCTTCACTTAAAAATGAGATTCTTAGAGAACTGCTCAAGCTGAATCCTGCTGACACTAAGCATATAGAGAATGGAATTAGTTCTTCTGACATATTTAAAGATAAGAAGAGCATGTCTAACTATGACTATGCAAATAATTATGTATGCAGAAAGTATCTGGAAGAAATCAGAAGACCGGATTATACGGTAGAAGATCTGAAGTATGCACTTCTTCAGTTGAAGAATGGTAATGTAAAAGAGGATATCGAAAGGATTTCTAAGGACAGTAACTTTGTTAGAACAGTAGGCGGAAGCAAAAAGGATTATTATAAGAATCTAAATGCTACTCATTACAATATTCCTTCACTAGCTGAGGTGCAAAGTGTTCACGATGCAGCAGCTACTCAGAGACAGATAGCTACTCTTGAACATCAGCATGCCAGAGCGAACTTTGCGAAGAGAAATCAATATATCTATAAATATGATAGTCAGGGTAAGGCTGCCATAGAAGCTGTAGCTAATAAGCTGTTTGAGCAGGAAGGCTATAAGAATGCAAAAGCGATGATTTTACAGAATACTGGTTATAGTGTAGGACGTGCTTCAGCTATGTGCATAATGATATATGCTCTTGCCCTTGAGAAAAATGAAGATAATTCTGCCAAGTATCAGCTTAGTGATCTTATGAATATTGATAAACTTATGGATGCTAAACGTGTTAAGTTTAAGGAAATAATCGATCTTATGGTAAGGGCTTCGAAACAGGATACAAATGCTGCTGATGCGGCTGCGGCCAATAAGGAGCTGGCAAGGATTCTTCATGAAGGACATAAAGAAATGTCCAGTAGAATAGACAAGGTTGCTGAAAAGATTGATTTTAATGATGATAACTTTGACTGCTCAGAAGAATATGCTTTATTGATGGATGCAAGCTCGCTTCAATATGATGCATGGGAGGAAATGTTGCACTGTTCAAATGAGATAGTAGAGCTCGCTCGTGCCGAAGGTCAAAGTGTAGAAAATTATGAAGAATACAAGATCGCCAGAGGAAAAGAGATATGTTCCCTTTCTGCAGCCAAAGCCGGCTATATAACCATAGAGGGATTTATAGATAAGCTGGATCATCCTAATAATAAGTCCTTTATTCCTTCGGTTGTTTTGAGCAGCATCCTGATGACAAGTGTTGCTAGAAATGGAATGAAGGAATGGGGAAAGAAATATCAGAGTGGTGAGCATAAGAAGCCACTATCTGAGTGGAGTGCAGAAAAAGAAGCTATAAACAAGATTATTGATGCAAAACTCACAGGAGTAACTATTGCAAGTGATGAATATATTGCTCTGAATGCAGGCATGCAGAAGGATCTGAAGGACAGGATCGTAGAAGGAACACTATTTGGTGATGTGACATTTGAACATAAATTAAAGGGTATTCCTGGTTATGGTCTGAAGAGGATGGCAACTGTTGAAGAGCTTCAGGAGGATAGAACCTACAGACTTGATACTAACCGACTTCTTATTGAAGAAAATAAGGCTATTAAGACTCTGAAGAATAAGAAGAAGGATGCATCTCCTGAGAAAGCCAAGTATATAGATAATGCCATAAAGGCAGTAAAGAAGCTTGGCGAGTATCTGAAGTATGACTATGTTCTTAAGGATAGTCGTAAAGAGGTTGTCAAAAATTGCTACAAAGCGATATTAGGCGAGAAGTATTATGATATTTTTTATAATAAAGGTTTTAGAGGTGATGATCTAAATAAGGCCATTAATATTGCAACAGAGTATCTTATAGTACATGATGAAAAGCTGTGGGCTCCGGGAAGAAAATCCCTAATGGATAAGATGGCCTACACGGATCTTTCGGAGAAGGTTATAAGCCAGTCAGAAAATGCTCTCTTTATGGGAGAAGCTGCTGCAGAGATTAATAAAGCCATTAATAGTATTGGTGAGCGGACACTTGGCGAAAAGGATATCGTAAAGGTTGCTGCATATGGACGGACTTCTCAGATTCTCAGGATTAATGGAAAGATTCCAAATGATGCAGATACAGATACTCCTATTTCAGCAAGACGGTATTATAATTCTTTAGTTAAGAGTAAGCTGTTTAAGAGTACACTTGAAGACCGTGAGAATCCTGGTCATCTTAAGGATGTGGGTGTCATACTTATGGATGCACTTGAAGATGGACGGATGAAGGAAGATATCATTATTCAGGAACTGGCTGTAAATAATACAAGAGAAGAAAAACGTAGAGTTGCAGAATTGGTAGAGGCTGAGAAGAGAGCCAGAGCAAATCAGGAGCGAAAGAATGATGGTACCCAGAAGACAGTTCCACAGGGCCAGAAGGGACCAGAAGGGACTAAGAAAAATGTAGATACAAGTAAGAAGGGACCTAATGCATAATCATATGCTCGGACAGTCGCTATAAACTTATATCAAATAATAATGCCACAGGAGACTTATATCTCTTGTGGCATTTATTATATATTTCTTTTTTGAATATAAGTTAATGCTATGGCGTGAGCTTCATGACTGAAAAATGGTAATGATTAGTCAGACAATTTCTGTATCATTTCCCAGAGTGAAGCTGCAGAGTTAAAGTTCTCCGGAACCAGCTCAGCGGGTGAGATGACGATATCATATTCATCTTCGAGTGCAGCAACAAGAGAGATGATTCCAAAGGAATCAAGTATATTATCATCTACAAGAGTAGTGCAGTTTTCTACGTCCTCGCCGGGTATTATCTCTTCAAGTATTTCTATTAATCTTTCCATGTTGTTCTCCTTTTTGTTATATAACCAGATTACCTGGTCCATTACATATTACTACCGTTAGTGATTCATGGTATGCTGTATGAGTTTATATTATACTCATAATACGTTAACCATTATATTCATTTGTTTCCATATGATCTCTTATTAGTAGCTCTTTGCTACTTTCATCGATTATAAGTATGGCCGGAAGGTCGCGGCTGAGAAAGAGTGCTATTCCTTCTGTGACACAGTAGGCTCCGGCCAGACCAAAAGATAGTACATCATTGATACTAAGTGGTGGAAGAGATATCTTTCGCGCCAGTATATCATTAATGGAGCAGAGTGAACCTGCGAGAACGTAGTCTATGTAAGTGTCACTATTTGAAGGTAAGTCATAATCTGATGAAATGCTGGGGTTAGCAGAATTAATTATGTCTGCCGGTATGTATGTGACCGGTGGAACCTTCATACCTGACATGCTTCCATAGTAGGTAAGCTGGTGAAGCCCTCCATCAAGTATGGCATAATTTGTTCCATCATTCGCCTTGACATCAGCTACGCTTGTATAGTAAGTACCGCAGGTTGCAGCTATATATCGTCCGTATTCGAAGGTTATATCGCTGTAGCTTTTTCTGATATCAGAAGTCTCTACGAGCTTCATTAATTCTATCAGTTGATCTTCATTAGTTGATGATAGGTCAGTTGCTGATTGTTTATCTGTTGTCAGGTCAGTTCCTGAAAATCTATTCGGTGTTTGAACAGTATTCTTGCCGGAACTAAAATAGTCGATGCCAAGTCCCGGTCCATATTCCAGCTTAAATGTTCTGCCGAATCTTTCCTGTAACCTGATGCCATATTCTGCAAGAAAGACAAGTTCATGATCTATCTTCTTAAGATTCTTCTGTGTTCCTGAAAAGTAGTGAATACCTTCCAGCTCCAGATAATCTGAGGTAGTAACCTTCTGGCAAAGCATCTCAAAGGTTTCCTGGTCAACACCGAACTGGTTGCCGGATGTAAGTCGTATGAAGCATCTGAGACGAGGTATATCAGGTATGCATCTGGCAGCTTCTTCAAGTATATTAAAATGCTCCATAGATTCTATGGTGAAAAGGCAATACGCACCACCGAGAGATAGTATTCTTTTGATACTATCTCTTGTTTTGTTAACACCTGAAACCATTATCTTATCTTGTGGAACATGATTTCTGAAGCATATTTCATATTCGCCTGGAGAGCATACTTCAAGTCTATCTACATATGGAGCTATATAGCCTGCGAGAGCAGGGGCTGCCTTCATGGCATAGCATAGTCCTATCTCAGACTGGTGACTTCTCATCATTTCCACCCTGCGCTTTAGCTCTGAAATGTCATAGACATAGAGTGGTGTCCTATATTTTTTTATAATACTAAAGTTTTCCATGACTCATCTCCGAGAAATGAAACTGTTCATATAATTAGTCTGGTTTTAATATGTTGATTATATAGGTAACATTTTATAGTTTCAAGCTGTTTAGAGAGTTTTTCTTAGTTTGTTTCTATCTATCTTACCATTTTTAGTAAGAGGCAGCTCTTCCAGACATTTATAAATATTAGGAAGCATATATTCAGGAAGCTTTTCCTTCAGGCCGGCAACTATCTCTTTTCTGTCTATAGCTGTGTCTGAAGTGTAGTAGGCTATTATACGGTATTTGACATTATCAAAAATGCAGCATGCCTGTCCGATTCCTGACAGACTGTTCATAGCTCGTTCTATCTCCTCAAGCTCTATACGGTGACCATTATGCTTTATCTGAAAATCCCGTCTTCCGGCAAAGTACAGGAGACCGGATGCACGGTATCCAAGATCGCCGGTTTTATAAACCCTTCCGATTCCTTCTATTTGTACAAAGGCTTTATCTGTTGCTTCTTTATTATTATAATACCCCAGTGCCAGCTCACTGCCGGCAACGATGATCTCACCAACAGTTTTTTCTTCGGTTTCAGGAATGATATTTCCTTTGTCATCTATAAGATATATTTCCTTGCCGGGATATACATATCCTACAGGCAGCTTTTCGGGAATGTCACCGTTATATATATCGCCTGCTTCCTTATGTGTTTTGGAGTTTACAACATAATAGGCACAGTTGCAGGTGATCTCAGTAGGTCCATACAGATTGACGAAGGTTGCATCAGGATATACCGCCATCCAGTCTGCCAGATGCTTAGAGGGCATTTCCTCTCCGCTGAAAAGCACCTTATTGATATGTGGCGGTATCTTATACATGAATTCATGCAGTCTGTTTAAAAGTACGAGAGCAGATACAGCCCATATAAGAGTTGTGACCTCATATTTTTCCAGCATATCCATAACACTGTTGGGAAATCTGAAGCATGCAGTCGGGATTATGACTAGGGTTGCTCCGGTTTTAAGAGAGCTGTAGATATCCTTGACCGACACATCAAAGTCAAAGGGTGCCTGATTTCCTATTACATCATTTTCCTGTATATTAAAAAGCTCTGTAAATGTATCAATGAAGCTTATGACGGAAGCGTGCCCTACCAGAACTCCTTTGGGAACACCTGTGGAACCTGATGTGAAGTTACAGTAGAGCGGAGCTGTGTCTCCTGTGTCAGGAATATCCGACAGCTCCTCCGAATACCGGACGCGGTCATACAGCTCGTCTGTAGTGATAACCTTTCCGGTATATCCCAGACGCTTCAGCTTTTCTGATCTTTCCGGTTCAGTAATGATGACAGTTGGGCATAGAGTCTTTATCTGGCTGATATGTCTTTCGTCCGGAAAGTCGGGCTCCAGCAGGCAGTAGAAGCCACCGGCATAAACAGTTCCCAGAAAGATCTGAAGAGTACGGGTGCTCTTCTTCATCATCACAGCCACCGGATCAGAGGGCGAAATGTACTCTGACAGGATTCGCCCGATGCGGGAGCTGATGCTTTTCAGCTCACTGAAGGTGCAGGATATTTCTCCATCTGTAACTGCCATTTTATCAGGCAGTTTTTTTGCAGTTTTTTCAAGATATTCCAGTACGTTTTTCATATATTTTACCTGATTATTAGTCCTGTCTATGATCCGGAAGATCATAGTTATCATTTAGATAATCCATGAGATATCTGGTGGTTTTCTCTGCTCCATATTTATTGATATGATCCCCCGCATCTCCGGTATCATTACTCCAGTCGATGCCTATTTCATCACATTTCAGATTGAAATCAATGTATTCCAGTCCATAGGTATCAGCATAGCTTTGAATGGCATTATGCTTTGGATAGTCCATATTTATCGGGGAGGGAGCACTTACCAGTATGAGAGGTATATTCCTTTCTTCGCACAGGGTACGAATCTTGTTCATGTAATATATGGTAATTGGATTTAAAGGAAAGCTTTCCTCTGTTTCGTGCATCCACTCTTCGCCGCTATAGGGATCTACAACCAGTATATCCTCATAACCCTTATAAGCATTATACTCAGGGACTTCGCTGAGTCCGAGAATGATTCTCCAGTTTTTATGATAACTGAGTAAGGGCAGTGCCTCCTGAGTCATGGAATTGAATATATTCTGTGGCTCTATCCTCAGCGAAACCTCGTGAATTAAAACATTTGTTTCAAGAAATATTACCTTGGGGTGCTGTTTTTTAAGAAGCTTCTCCAAGGTTGAATAGGTTTCATGCAGCCGTTGTCCGAGCTGGTTACAGTTATAAGAGGAAATACCTGCCTCCTCCATGAGTATCCACGGGGATACAAGTACCATTGCCTCACTGTCTCCGATGAAAAGGACATCCATTGAGTCTTCTTCCTCCAGAAAGGCAGCAACTGTATCTATATCGCGGTCTATTACTCTGGTGGGCTGTTTTAATCTGATGGGATCAGTGGCGTAGGATATTATCCTTATTATGATACAGTAAACCAGAAGAAAGCATATCATTTCCAGCCATCTTTTGTTTCCGGATTTTTTTTTCTTTGTATTATCTGAGTTAGATACGTTGTCCGTCTTATTACCTGAGTCAGATGCCTTGTCTATCTTGTTATCAGTGTCAGATATCTTGTCCGTCTTGTTATCATTGTCAGATACCATACCTGTCTTATTATCAGTTGGGTTTATATTTGATATTTTGTTCATTTCATTATCAGAAGCCTGCATAGATCAGATCCACCTCCTCATATCCCGCACCATAGCATCCGAACATTGTAATGGTCATAAGAAGTGACATTAGAAGTGTCCATCTCAGGACAAGCGGTTTTTGGAGCAGGGCAGTACAGATATCAGTACCTTTCTCACGCAGGATATTTACTATGATTACAGTAAGCAGCATAACGGCTACCAGTATCCAGTCATATATATCCAGTCCCCAGCCGAGAGCTCCCTCGCCAAAGAGGGTCCTTAGGCTGAAGCCTTTTGGGATGTCTCTGATCATACGCATTCCTTCACCGAGGGAATCAGCCTGGAAGAAAAGCTCACCGGCAAATATGATGACCCAGGTTTTGAGTACGCGTATTACAGTTACGATTTTATTATCCTTACTTGTATGGAGCAGAGCCAGCACAGCATCGAGAGCCGGCTCAAGCAGAAGTTCAAGAACTATTACAGCGAAGTAGAAAACACCGTAGAATATATAGGTCCATTTGGGACCATGCCATAATCCGTTGCAGAGCCATACCGGCAGCAGAGCGATAGCGGATGCTACAACTCTGGTGATATGCTTATTAACCCTGTTTTTTGAAAACTTATTCCACTTCTTGGCAAGCTTTGACATGGACACAGGATAAAATATATAGGTTTTGAACCATACACCAAGGGAAATGTGCCAGCGGCGCCAGAATTCAGAAGCATTTTTGGCAAAGAACGGTTGACGGAAGTTTTCCGGTAGCTGGATGCCAAACATGGTGCCGATACCGATTACCATATCCATACACCCTGAGAAGTCCATATATTCCATTACTGTAAAAAGTACAGCGGCAGCGACTACCTCATGTCCTTTCGTCTGGTGCTCCGGCGAGAATAATAAGATTACGGCGGGACTTAGCCTGTCTGCTATAACCAGCTTCTTCATTATTCCCCACATCAGACGTATCAGTCCTCTGGCAATATTATCAGGATCTATAGAGTTTCCTTCAAATAGTCTGTCCTTCATATCTGAGTAAAGGGCAATAGGTCCTTCTACTATGGTAAGGAAAAATGAAAGGTAGAGAGCGAGCTTAAAAGGATTCTTCTCTGCTTCGTATTTGGTCCAGTATATATCTGCCATATATGCTATTGCCTGCATTGAATAGAAGGATATACCCAGTGGAAGTTCAAAGATTTTTATAGGAAGAGGTCCCTTAGGTGTTGACCTGCCAATCAGCAGATTGATGTTTGTAGCAAAGAAACCATAATACTTGATGACTAAAAGTACAGAGAGTATCAGGGCTATTCCCAGAATCAGTACAAGCCTGGACCTTTTTTGGCAGTAGTCCTTTATTTCAGCTTTTGTACTGAAGCCTTCTACTGCTTTGTTATCTTTGAATTCTTTCAGTAATGCTTTTTTCTTATGGTTCAGTCTGTCTAGTACACGCCCTGTTATATATGTTACGACGATGGCAGGCACCAGAAATACAAGCATCCTGAAGTTAAAGTTTATATAAAAGATAAAGTTTGCAATCAGCAGTGCTATCCATCTTATACGTTTGGGTGACAACTGATATAATATTAGAATTATCGGTAAAAATATACAAATGAAGAACAGCTTATAGTAAAGCATGTCATATACTCCTTGATGTAATCGTATTTAAAACCTACTATATACTATACTTATTAAACTGAAATGTAAAGCTATAGAAGAAATGTAAATGGCAGTTAAGGGGTGTAACGGATATATTTACAGGAGAATTATTCTTGATGATTCTGATGTATATGTTAGAATATTCACTGACCTTTGATGTGTCATATTCCTGCGTGGCAGGGACTCGGATACGAAGTATATGAGGCGTATAATGGAGATAGCATTTGGCAGTTCGGTAATGCATCTGGAGAATACTTGGAAAGGACCGGTATAGATGGGAGAAAAAACCGAAGAAAAAAGAAGATCAGAACATAAGTCCGGTGTCGAAAGAGCAAGGGAGTCTTACGAGAAGAAGCTTGACGGTTATGACAGATTTATAGAAAGACGGGAAAGGTTTCTGGAGAAAAATGATGAGCGGCTGGCAAAAATAAGGGAAAGAGATGATGATATTCTCAGGAAGAGAAGAGAAAGGTCTGATGACAGAATCTCTAAAAACAGGAAGGCTATAGAAGAGCGTATCATAAAGGGCGACAGTGATAAGCAGAAAAGATTTGAGAAGAGAACCAATCAGACAGATGAATATATAGCTGCCCAGAGGAAAAAACGTGATGAGAAGATACGCCGGCACCGGGATAAGCTAAGTGATGACCGGAAAAGAAGTGATAAAAAGGTTCGTGAACTTATAGATGATGCCAGGGTTCGTGAACGGAACAAGCTTAGACGTATAGAGGAAGAAAAAAGACAGGGGGAGCAGGCAGGCAGGAACTTCAGGGTTATAGTAATTATTGGAACGGTACTGTTCGTTTTGATTCTTGCCTGTCAGTTCATCCTGCCGGGTACAGCGCTGAAGAAGGCAGGGATAATTGATGATACTCCCATAGAAGAGGTCATTCCTATTATTCCGTCCAAGGAATATAAGGAGTATGATGCTACGGCAGAAATAACCAGTGATCAGTTGCTCTGGTCTCTTCTGATGGAGCATTTTAATCAGAATGAGACAGCAACTCTTGGCGTCATGTGTAATCTTAAGGCAGAGTCCAATCTGGAGGCGGGGAATCTGGAGGACTACAATAACGGTATATGGAATATTAATGATGAGGACTATACAGAGAAGGTCAACAGGAAGACCATAGATAAGAATGATTTTATGCAGTCACGTGTGAACTATGCGACTAATGGATACTATAATACGTATAACCAATGGGTTAACAAGGACGGGGGCTATGGATATGCCCAGTACACCTCCTATGATAAAAGGAAAGCCTTTACCAGTTTGCGGAGCAGTGGTTCGGTCCCGGAGGGCAGGGTGAGAATTATAAGTTCAATATCGGAGATCCGGAGATGCAGGCGCATTTTATAGTGCATCTGCTGGAATCTGACGAGTTCAGCTCCATGGATAACCAGATAAAAAATGCTGCTACGGTGGTGGATGCCTGCTACATATGGCTCAAAAAGTATGAGATTCCATATGATCCGTATAATGATAATTATTATACACTTGCCTTTGACCGGGCTGCCTCGGCAGATACCATAAGGGCAGAGTGTGCTGTTTCAACTGAGACCCCGGATGAAGCCGGAACGTCCTCCGGTGGTACAGACAGTACGGAGGCTTCCGGAGAAGCAGAGACACCGGAGGAGGATGACGCCCGGTAGGCTGATCAGGCGATTTGTAATGAACTCAAGTTTGTGAAAACAGTTGCGCATAAGTATGTATAAACAGCGAGAATGAGTAACGAGAATAAATAGCGGAAAAAATAGCGAGAATGAGTAACGAAAATAAATAGCGAAAAAAAATAGTGAAAATGAGTAACGAGAATAAATAGCGAAAAAATAGCGAGAATAAATATGAATTATATACATATAAAAGAAAACAGTCATTTTAGAGACATACGATATATGGGTTTGGTTATATTGTTTCTCTTCATGTCTCTCCTGATTACCTCCTGTGGGAAAAACAGAATTGATGTGTCGGATTTTAGTTCGGTTCAGGAGTATAACCGGAAGGAGGTTATAGTCGGGACTGCTGATGGTTATATCTTTACTGCTTCAGCGCTTAAAGCTCTGCCGGATGCCCAGATCAAGGTGTTCGATTCCAGGGAAAATGTATATAAGGCTCTAAGAAGTGGAGATATAGATGCTGTAGTAGATGATGAGGCAATCATCAGAGCAATTATGAGATCCGATAAGAATGTGAAGATAACCGAGGACTATATCGAGCCTTCGGATTATGGCTTCATATTTCCTAAAAATGATAAGGGCAGAAAGCTTAGTGAGGATTTTAGCCGGTATCTGAGTGATATGGAAAAATCTGCCGAGCTAAAGGCTCTTGACGCAAAATGGTTTGGAAGCAGCACAGCCAATAAAACCAGTGATGAGATAGAGAATCTTCCCGGAACAAATGGAGTTCTGAGGCTTGCATTTGATTCGAGCAATGTACCATTTGCCTACTATTCGGCAGGAAATGCGGTTGGTTATGATATAGATCTGGCTATAGGCTTCTGCAGGGAATATGGCTATGGTCTGGTGGTTTCTGAGGTGGGATTCACCGAGATGCTGGATGGCGTGGCTGATGAAACCTATGATGTCGGATGCGGTGCCATAACAATAACGGATTCCAGAAAGGAGCTATATAACTTTAGTGCACCATCCTATGTCGGAGGAATATCTCTTTGCAGCTACCGGATTGAGACTTCCGGAGGAGGTGTTGCAGGAAATAATAATGGCTTTTGGGATAATGCTGCCAGAAGCTTCTATAATGCATTTGTAGAAGGGGCAAGATATAAGCAGTTTTTTAACGGGATACTTGTGACAATCATTATATCTATGGCATCTGCTTTATTAGGTACATTTCTGGGAGTTCTGCTATATGTACTAAGGGTGAGAGGGCATTTTATCATAGGTCTTATCATACGATTTCTGACCTGGATCATATATGGTATTCCTGCGCTGCTTATCATTATAGCTTTGTATTACAGATATTACAGTACCTTCTATTATGGCGGTGTAGTTGCCTCTGTTATCGGCTTTACTATAGCATTTGCTGTGGAGATATACAGACTTATCAGAGATCATGCTGAGAAACTGGATGATGGCAGATTTGAGAAGAATTACAGACTATATTTCAGTGACAGTAAGAGGTTTTTCAAGGAGCTGTTCTCAAGGTCAGAGGAGGGGCTGCTTTTGGATTACAGAGAAAGGATAGTGACCCTCATCAAGTCCACTGCTGTGGTTGGTTATGTCTCTGCATACGATATGGCAAAAACTTTTGACGTAATCAGAACTGAGAGCTTTGAGGTTGCCATGCCGCTATTTGTAACGATGTTTGCTTATTTCATACTGATACGTATAATAGCAGGCATCATAAAGCCCTGACGGAGATTTAAGCTGTAGGAATTGGAGGTGCAGCATGAGACTTATATTTGTAAGACATGGAGAACCTGATTATGATAATGACTGTCTGACGGAAAATGGTATCCTTCAGGCAAAGATGACAGCAGACAGACTGAAGGACGAGGGGATAAGTGCTATATATTCCTCGCCTATGGGGAGAGCGAGACAGACAGCTTCCTTTACTGCTGACCAATACGGACTGGAGATAAATATACTGGATTATATGCATGAAATTGACTGGGGAAGTATAAGCCCTGAAGTTCCTCTTGAACATGACGGTCATCTCTGGACACTGGGATATAAGCTTCTTGCGGATGAGCAGGAATATGTAGGCAGCAACAGATGGGCAGAGCATCATTTTTTTCGTGACAACAGATGTATGAAATATTATAAGATGGTTTCAGAAAGCTTTGATGAGTTTCTGACAGGCTTCGGGATAGTAAGAGATGGTAAGCTGTATAGATGTGACAGAGAGAATGATGAAACCATAGCGCTCTTTGCCCATGGCGGATCCGGTGCTGTGCTTTTCTCTCATATATTCAGTCTTCCGTTTCCTTTTGTGCTTACCTCACTGCCATATGGTGTATGCTCTATCAGTATAATGGAGTTTGTGCCTAAGAAGGATAGTACCATTATTCCAAGACTTGAGCTTTTTAATGATATGGGGCATCTGGAAAATATTAAACCGGAAAAGCTTACATTTGAAAAATAGTGAGTTGAAATATTTTTTTGACCAGTTAATTTTTATTTAATAATTTATGTAGTATCATACCTTCATAAACCGGGAGGCAGACGCGTAGCCATCCGGGGAGTGAAGGTTTTTTAATACAAAAGAAAGGATCAGGAAAATGTTTCTACACATATTAAAGAAGGACCTGAAGAGAAATAAGACCATGAATGTGATACTCTTTCTCTTCATTGTTCTGGCAAGTATCTTCGTTGCCAGTGGACTAAATAACTTAGTTTCAGTTATGAACGGTACAAACTATTATCTGGAGCAGGCAGGAGTTGGTGATTACAATGTCATTGTTCGAAATACCGATGATAATACTGCAGAAGAAGTTATTAAAAAGTCGAAGGTGGCAAAAAGTTATACATATGATGATTCAATTATGTTTACAGAAGATCTTAAGGATGGTAATGGAAAAGTCATTAAGATACAAAACAGTATGAAATTAATTGAGTCTATTGATAAGACCAGTCTTAAAATATTTGACACATCAAATGAAGAGATTACTAAAGTAGAAAAAGGACATGTATATATTTCATCTACTCTTATGAAGGACAAGGGTATTGAAGAGGGAGATAAGCTTATCCTTACAGTAGGTGACACAGCTAAGACATTTATAGTCGATGGTAAGGCAAAGGAAGCCCTCCTGGGATCTAGCTTTATGGGAAATGTCAGATTTTTCATTAATGACGAGGATGCAGAGGAATTCTACGCGGATGAAGTTTCAAAAGAAAGAGAGCTTAGATTGTTCTATATAGAGTCAGATGATATACCGGCTCTCCAGTCAGATCTGGCAGTTCTGGAAGGGGTTCAGTTCAGTGGTCCTAAGAATACCATAATAATGACCTATGTTCTGGATATGATAGTTGCATTCGTAGTAATGATACTCAGTATATGTCTTGTTATCATATCCTTTGTAATACTAAAGTTCTCCATAGGATTTACTATTCAGGATGATTTCCGGGAAATAGGTGTTATGAAGGCAATCGGAATCAGAAACAGGAAGATCAGATCACTCTATCTTACCAAGTATATGATCATAGCTCTTGTGGGGGCAATCGTAGGATGTATCATAAGCTATCCATTTGCTGATATGCTGATGGAAAGTGTGACAGAAAATATGCTGCTGGGAAATTCCTACGGAAAGCTTCTGAATATAGTTGGTTCTATGCTTGTTTTTCTGGTTATCCTTGGACTTGCTTATCTATCTACAGGTAAGATCAAGAAGGCAACTCCTGTTGATGCAATACGAAATGGTGAGACAGGTGAAAGATTTAAAAAGAAAAAAGGTTATCGTATAAGTAAGAGTCATGCAAGGAATACTCTGTATCTGGCATGGAATGATATACTCAGTAGTCCGAAGAGATTTATGAATATAATTATTTCTTTTGGAATATGTGCATTGTTCCTTCTCGTGCTTTCAAATACCACTGCGACCATGGACAGCCCGGCTTGTATAGACACATTTGGGCCAAAGTCTGATATCTATTTGCCAAATAATATAAGTACCAAAGAACTGGAAGTGTCCGGGATTACAGACAAGGATAAGATAGCTTTTGATGATTTTTTATACTTGGAGAATGGAAGAGATAAGTATGTGGAATTTATGGAATCGGTGGAGAAGATGCTGAGTAAGGAAGGTATGCCCGGAAAAGCATTTGCTGTATTAATGTATCAATATAAATTCACTTTTGATGGTAAGGACTTTAGCTATAGAATGTTGCAGCCTATAAAGAATCCTGCTTCAGATCAGAAGATTTTTGAAGGAAGTGCTCCTCAGAATAAAAATGAAGTGGCTATAGGAGTGAAGATGGCTGAGAATACCGGTCTTAAGATTGGTGACACCATAGAGATAGATTTTGGCGACAAGAAGGAAAAATGTATCGTAACAGGTACATTTCAGTCTATGAATAATCTCGGTGACATATTACTTCTTCATGAAGACGCGCCTACATCATTTGAGACTTTTAGTGGAGCAAGCTCATTCCTTCAGATAACATTTACAGATAATCCAACTAAGGAAGAAATAGAAAACAGAAAAGAGAAATTAAGGGATATATTTGAAACGGAAAAAGTATATGATCAGCGAGAATTCTGTGTTGATACTATGGGCTCTCTTGAAACTATGCAAAGCGTAGAGTACCTTCTGATGGCTATAACGATCATCGTGATCATTCTGGTAACTATCATGATGGAGAGATCCTTTATTGCTGATGAGAAGAAGCAGATTGCTATACTAAAGGCGGTAGGCTTTAGAGACGGCGATGTTATAAAGTGGCAGGTGATAAGATTTGGGATTCTGGCGGTTATCGCGTCTGTGATAGCTATGATGCTTTCCATACCTGCAACGAAGCTGGCTATAGGACCGATATTTGCAATGATGGGTGCCACGGAAATCGAATTTGTATATAACTTTGGAAGTCTCGTTAAGTATCCACTTGTAATATTAGCAGTAACAGTAGTTATAGCCTCGATCACAGCTCTCTATACCAAGACTATAGAGGCAAGAGATACAGCGTCGATTGAGTAATACCGCGTTTTGTTTGAAAGCGAATAGCACGGAGCGAAGCGGAATGTGAAGGTCAGCACCGCGATAAACTATGATTTAATAAAAAAGGAGAAAAGATATGAGAACAGTATTAGAAGTAAAGGATTTATGCAAAACCTATATAACAAATAAGAGACAGAATAATGTACTTAAGAATGTAAGCTTTAAGGTAGAGGAAGGCGAGATGGTTGCTATCATGGGACCATCCGCATCAGGAAAGTCAACACTTCTCTACAGCGTATCCGGTATGGACAGTGCAACCAGCGGTACGGTTATGTTTAAGGATAGGGACATCACAAAGCTGAAGAAAAATGAACTCTCTGATATAAGACTGGATGAGATGGGATTCATCTTCCAGCAGATGTTTATGATGAAGAACCTTACCATATTAGATAATATTTTACTTCCGGGACTTCAGAGTAAGAAGCTGAAAAGGTCCCGTAAGGAGGTGACTGAGTTCGGTGAGGAGCTTATGAGGAAGCTGGGCATCATAGAAGTTGCTGATAATGATATAAATGAAGTATCCGGTGGACAGCTTCAGCGTGCATGTATATGCAGAAGTCTTATCAATAAGCCTTCGGTAGTATTTGCAGACGAGCCGACAGGAGCGCTGAACCGTGCTAATTCAAACGAGGTAATGGATGAGCTTACAAAGATTAATAAAGAGGGAACTACCATAATGATGGTAACCCATGATTCCAAGGTGGCTGCAAAATGCTCCCGTGTATTATACATAGTAGATGGAAATATAGAGGGTGAGTTTATAAGTGATCCTGGTAAAAATGACAAGGAAAGAGAACGTGCCCTTAATAACTGGCTGATGGAACTGGGATGGTAAGTCCCGTCCGGTTGCTATTGTGATTTCTGCTACGAAAAGCTATAATCTGAATGTACTATTGATTCTGCTACGGTTTCTAAAGGAGGTTGGTAATATGCTGGACATCCTTGTGGTTGAAGATAATATGGAAATAGCCGGGCTGCTTGAGACATTTCTGAGAAAAGAGAATTATGTTGTGTCTGTTGCAGACAGTGGTGACAAGGCTATGAAAATATTTGAAATGTATGGAGCTAAGCTGGTAATACTGGATCTGATGATTCCGGGAATGGATGGCTTTGCGGTATGCTCCAGGATACGTGAGAATTCAAATGCACATATACTTATTGCATCTGCCAAAACAGGCAAGGAAGATAAGCTGAAGGGACTGAATCTCGGAGCGGATGATTATATAGAAAAGCCCTATGATATAGATGTACTTCTGGCAAAGATAAATGGTATATTCAAGAGAAGGTATGCTCAGGAGATAATAACAGAGGGAAGGCTGAAGCTGAATACCGTTACCCAGACACTTCAGGTGGATGAAAGGGATGTTGTGGTTACAGCCAAGGAGTTTGAACTTCTGAAGCTGCTTATAGAGAATAAGGGTGTAACCGTCAGGAAGGACTATCTCTTCAATACGGTATGGGGGAGTGACAGTGAGTCTGAGCTTCAGACGCTGACAGTTCATATCAAATGGTTGCGCGAGAAGATAGAGAAGAATCCTAAAAAACCTGAATATATCCTGACAGTCTGGGGAGTAGGCTATAGATTTGAAGGGGATCACTAGTATATTGTAAATTAATTGGTTCACTCGCACAGAATAACTCTTCGAGCGTTAAGGATAAAAGCATAGGCTTAAAATATAGAGGGACTGAAAAGTTGAAAAGATTCAGACTAATCTCTATTACGATAGTTGTAGTTGAAATTATCATTTTACTAATCATGAATCTGGTGTATCTAAGGACTCAGAAGAAGGCAGAAGGATATAACAGGGTAGAGGCTGAGAGAATACTTAGGATTCTTGAAACGGATGAAAATGCAAGGGATAATCCGGAGACTATTAATCTTAAGCAGTTTGATACGATTATCAGAGTTGCTGTATTTGATGTTAGTGAGATATGTAATAATGATTATCTTGTAGTAGAGGTTTATGGTACGGAATATAGAATTGAATATGATAGACCGAAAGAGGGAAATGCCCTTTTGCTTATGAACATAGGGATGATATTATTTATGGCGCTGTCTGCAGGTGTACTTATCTATGTGGATAAGACAGTAATGCGGCCGTTTAATAAAATGTCAGATATGACCTATGAGCTTGCAAAGGGCAATCTGACTACGCCGATTCATCAGGAAAAAAGCCGGTTTCTGAACAGGTTTCTATGGGGCGTGGATATGCTGCGGGAAAACCTGGAGGACAGTAAAAAGGATAATCTGAAATATCAAAAGGAAAAAAAGCTTCTCCTTCTGTCCCTTTCCCATGATATTAAGACTCCGCTGTCAGCTATTCAGCTTTATACCAAGGCTCTTTCTGAAGAAATATATGAGTCGGAGGAACAAAGGCAGAATGCATTTAAAGGTATTCTGGCAAAGACAGATGAGATAAAGAGCTATGTGGATGAGATAAACAGGCTGTCCAGGGAAGACTTTATGAAACTGGAGGTAAATGTCGGAGAGTTCTATCTTTCAGAGGTTATGAGCAGTATTGAGGAGTACTATAAGGATAAGCTCAGTGTGATACATACAGAGTTTATAGTAGATGAATATGATAATTGTATTCTGATTGGAGATAAGGATAGATTTATAGAATCTATACAGAATCTGATGGAAAATGCAATCAAGTACGGCGACGGAAGGCTGATACGGATAAGCTTCAGCGAGGAGGAGGAATGTCGTCTCGTAACAGTTTCAAATACCGGCTGTAGTCTTGAGGCAGATGAGATTAATAATATATTTGATTCATTCTATCGAGGTAGCAATTCTGATAATATTCAGGGAACAGGTCTTGGACTGTATATAGTGAAGCGGCTTATGAATCAGATGGATGGAGATGTATTTGCTGAAATAGAGGGAGATATATTCAAGGCAACGATAGTTATTAGAAAGTCTTAGCACAAAATTATTTATGCTATTGACATTTTATGTAAATCGTTTATAATAAAACCAACAAGGCAGTCGGAGGGTGAGTGCACTTCACCCGATCAGGCAAGCTAGATGTTAAAAAAGATTAGCCGTTCCCTTACTTGTGCTGGTCAGGACGGCTTTTCTTATGTTCTATACAGAGTTTAACTAGTTCGATAATTAGCTTTATTATACAATATGCTATTGGCATAATCAAGAGAAAGATAAGATAGTTGGATAAATATGCAGCCAGTATTAATTCCTGAGAAATTAAAAGAAGCAAGAGAAAAGCTTGGTATAACAAGAGTTGAAGCTGCGCGGAGGATGAATATACCGCAAAGCTCCTATGTCAGATATGAAAAGGGCGACAGAAAGCCGACCCATGCTACCATCATTCAGATGGCGCAGGTTCTGGGTACCAGTGAATCATATCTTACAGGTGGTACGGAAGATGCTTCGGCGGATTCTACTGTTGTATATAAGTCGGAAGAGCCTATACTCTATGAGATATCATCAGGTGCAAAGAACTTTAACGAGGAGCAGCTTGCAAGATTGCTGGAGTATTATAAAAAAATATCAAGTTTAGGTAAAGCGGAGTCTGATAAAGCAAAGTCGGAAAAATAAAATCAGGATAATAATATCAGGATAATTATATCAGGAAAGAAGAAATAGATTTGGAAACTGGGGAAATGGTTCCGGAACTGACTACGCTCTGTTATATAGAGAAGGATGATAAGTACCTGATGCTTCATAGAGTGAAGAAGGAGAAGGACATTAATAAAGATAAATATATCGGCGTAGGAGGGCATTTTGAGTATGGAGAAAGCCCGGATGAATGCCTTATGAGAGAAGTTATGGAGGAAACCGGACTGAGGCTTCTTAGCTATAAGGCAAGAGGCATAGTAACCTTCATCTATGGTGATCCGGCTAATCCGGAGGATAGAATAGTTGAGTATATGCATCTATATACTGCCGATGAATTTGCCGGGGAGCTTATCGACTGCGATGAGGGAACTCTGGAGTGGATAGATAAGTCTGAGGTTTATAATCTGCCGGTCTGGGAAGGCGACAAGATATTCTTCCGGCTTCTGGAGGAGAGGGAGGAATACTTTTCCTTGAAGCTTGTATATAATGAAGCGAATGAGCTTATAGAGGTAGATATAGTTCCACCGGACAGGATGCCTGAATGATTACTATAATATAAAACAAAAAGAGCAGCGCCCTGAGATCTCAGGTTTGCTGCTCTCTTTTTATTGGTTCATCAGTTGCTTTCTATTCGATGCAATTTACTCATTGCATTTTCTGATTGCAATATTCTGATTACAATTTACTGATTGAAATTCACTCGTTGCCCTTTGTCGCTTGAACCGGTCTTAATATATTAAAGCATATGAGCTCTGATCTCCTCACCGCTGAGCGGGGAAAGAAGTGCAGGAGCGATGTCAAATACTGTCTTGGCACCTGTATCGCCAGCCTGATTCATTCTATAGGCTGCTCTTGCATAGGCTGTAAGAACAGAACCTGTAAACTCAGGATTGGAATCGAGCTTCAGACTGTATTCTATAACATGTGTATTTACATTTTCACCTGTGCCGGTGGTTCCTGAGTAGATAACTGAACCGCCATGTGGAAGTCCGCTGTGCTCAGCCTTCATTTCCTCGGCAGAGATAAAGTTAACGGTTGTATCATAATCTGCGAAGTAATTAGGCATGGTAACTATTTCCTGTTCTATACGAGCCCTATCTGCTCCGTCCTCAGCTACCACATAGCATACTCTGGTGTGCTTCTGACGGGTAGTAAGTTCGGGATTCTTGCCTTCACGAACCTGTTCGAGTGCTTCCGGTACAGGTACTGTATATTGACGTGCATCTATAACTCCGTCTATTCTTCTGATAGCATCAGAGTGTCCCTGACTTACACCTTTGCCCCAGAAGGTATAGTCTTTTCCGCCCGGCAGAACACTGGCAGCATAGAGACGGTTCAGAGAGAACATACCTGGATCCCATCCGCAGGATATGATTCCTATTTTTCCGGATGCCTTAGCTGCTGCATCAACATTTGCAAAATGCACCGGAATGTTGGCATGTGTATCAAAGGAATCGATAACATTGAACATTTCAGCGTACTTAGGTGTCATCTCAGGAAGATCAGTAGCCGAGCCTCCACAGATTATTAGAACGTCAATCTTGTCAGTCATCTCCGGAAGAGAATCAACATGATATACTGCTGCACCGCTATCTACAGTTACAGTTGCAGGATCGCGTCTTGAGAAAACTCCGACAAGCTCCATATCTTCACATACATTTACTGCTTTTTCTACACCACGGCCAAGATTTCCATAGCCGAGGATTCCTATTCTTATACTCATAATCAGACCTCCATTAAAACTAAGAATCATAACGTATTAAGTCTATATTTCAATAACTACAGGACAGAGTATATTACAAAAATTATCCGAAAGCAATCGGTTTTAGGATCTATAGTGGACATACCAACTAACTGGAATGTGAGGGTTTTATTATGCTGATATGTAAAAAAAATAAAAAACACTTGACATAGTAGTAAAAACATACTAACATATGACCAGAAAGTAGCAGAAAGCTACTAACGTCTGAAATGATGGAGACGCCTGAGGCAACTGAGATGGTTGAAGTGTCTGAGATGACGGAGGCGACTGTGGTGAGTGAAGCGACTGGCGTGGAAAGGAGTATGTTATGGCTATAGTATTTAAGAAGTTTGATCCGGTTGATTATGTAAGAGTTATTAAGAGCGGAAGGTGCGTGAAGGAGGGAACCGGGCTGTCACTGCTTTATAACAGCCTTACTACTAATATTCTGGTAATACCCATGACGGCATTTGATGGGGCATTTGCCTTTGATGATCTTACAACTTCGGACTTTCAGTCGGTATGTGTGCAGGGCGCACTTACCTATGTGATAAGGGATTATCAGAAGGCGGCTGAGATGGGTGACTTTACCTACGGGAAGAAATATGAGGAGAAGAGAAGCGGTGCCCTGAATCTTTTCTGCAGAAGAATCAATAACGTTATCAAGGAGATAGTTATCAGAGAGGTTGGTAAAAAGGATGTAAGAACTCTTCTGAAGGAAGCTGATCAGATGGCGGGATTTATAGTAGATGGGCTGAAAGAGGATGAGACGGTTGCCAGCCTCGGAGTCCAGATACTTGCAGTAAACGTACTTGGAGTCACAGCAAAACCGGAAACCCGGAAGGCGCTGGAGGCTGCGGCAAGGGAGCAGATCCTGAAAGAACAGGATGATGCAATCTATAAGAGAAGGAATGCCGCCATTGAGCAGGAACGACTTATCAAGGAAAATGAGCTGAACACTGAGATACAGATCAGAAGAACCGAGCTTGAAGAGAAGATCAAGCTTGAGGAAAAAAATACCGAGCTGGTTGAGCTTGAAGTTGAAAATGAGAAGAAGCGTGCAGAGGAACAGGCGTTTGCGGTAGAAAGAATGATCAAGGCTTATGAGAATGTAAATGTTGCACTTATTGAAGCTTGTGCGCTTGCCAATATGGATCCCGGAAAGCTTATGGCAAAGGCATTTGCAGAGCTTGGTGAAAATGCAGGTAAGATAGGTACACTGAATATAACACCGGATCTGCTGGAAACCATTGCGGGTAAAAAAGTGTAGATGCAGCGTAGAGGAGATGGAAATGGTCAGAGGGATGAATAAGATAGTTATAGTAAAGTGCGATACACGTCTGGAGGAGCTGAAGCGCCGCTATAATACCATAGAACAGGCAAGATTTTATATAGAGCATCTTGGAGCGGACTTTGAAGACTACATGTTAGAGCATAATAACTATATGAGTGCTCTGGAAACTGTTGTGAATACCGCTGAAAAGTATGCCAGGGTTCTGGAGATAGATAAAAATTATATTCCCAACATGCTCTTCGGAAAAGAAGATATAGTTATAGCGCTGGGGCGTGATGGAATGGTGGCAAATGTCATGAAGTATCTGGATGGACAGCCGCTTATAGGTGTTAATCCCGACTATATGAGATGGGAGGGTGATCTGCTTAAGTTTGAGGCCGGAGATATGGCACGTATCATTCCACAGGTTATTGCCGGTAAGTATAATGAGAAAAGAGTAACTATGGGTAAGGCGGAGACCAAGGATGGTCAGACACTGTATGCAGTAAACGATTTCTTTATAGGAATCCGGAATCATACCTCTGCCAGATACCATATATGTTATAATGGAAAGCTGGAGAACCAGTCATCCTCAGGGATTATCATTTCTACAGGTCTGGGTATGACCGGATGGCATAAGTCTGTAATGGCTGAGTTTCGTGGTATGGCAAAAGCCTTTGGACTTGGCGAGGTGCCTGATGTGTCAGGTGAGTGGGATACTGACAGACTGATCTTTCAGGTAAGAGAGCCTTATCCGAGCAGATTTACCAGGGCGGATATTGTTTATGGAGGGATTACGAGGGAGGATACATTTACCATAACCTCTGATATGGCGGAAAATGGTGTAGTATTCTCTGATGGTATCCTTCAGGATGCAATAGAGTTCACGTCCGGAATGTGTCTCAAAGTCGGACTTGCAGATAGAGCAGGACGGCTTGTGGTGTAGCTGATTTCGCAGATAGAACAGGACGGCCTCTGATATAGTCGATTTCGCGGACAGAGTATGGCGGGCTCTGATATAGTCAGGAGCTGGAAGAGTAAGATAGTAAAGGAGAATTGATGGATGGAAGGATATGACTCATCATTATATGAAAAAATGTCAGTGGCAGTGGATCTTCTGGTATTCACTATAGAGGATGACAGGCTGAAGCTGCTGATGGTTAAAAGAAGCGAGGAGCCTTATAAGAATGTTATGGCACTTCCGGGAGTCTTTGTTGGGATAAAAGAAACTCTGGATGCAGCAGCTAAAAGAGGTATCAAAGAAGAAACCGGACTTAAGAATATTTATTTTGAACAGCTATATACCTTTGGAGATGTTAAGCGTGATCCCAGAATGCGAATTATATCTGTTGCTTATATGGCTCTTGTTCCGATAGAAATGCTGTCGTTTGAGGCGGGTGAGAGAACGCTTTTGGCAGAGCTTGTGGATGTAGAGGAGCTTATTGCTTCTAATAAGAAGGTGGCATTTGATCATAAGGAGATCATAAAGTATGCCAGATGGAGACTTATGAACAAGGTGGAATATTCCGATATAGCCTTTCATCTGGTGGATGAGGAGTTTACTCTTCCAAGACTTCAGAAGGTTTATGAGATACTTCTCGGGAAGAAGCTTTATAAAGCTAACTTCAGAAAGAAGGTTGCGCCGATGATTGAAGAGACAGATTATATTTCTGTAGGAGAGGCGCACCGGCCAAGCAGATTTTATCGCAGAAGGACGGATGCCGGTGCGGGGACTCAGGACTAATCAGACATAGCTTTTTGCAATTCGCGACTTGTTTTTTACATTTCACAACAGATTTTAAGACTTCACTATTTTGTCTGGTATGATTGCATCATCAAAGATGAAGACAGGGAACTGAGGTTAAGAGAGCTTCCGATGGCGGCTCTAAGCCGGAAAACTGTAAGTATAGAAAGTGGAGGTATTAAAATGAAGAATGTATTAAAGCAAAGTGGGAAGGCGTTATGTTATTTTCTGACTTATATGGGCTGTCAGTTGATAGCAACTGTTATAACCATGCTTGTATGTCAGTTTATCATAGGCGTTAAGATGGGAATGGCAGGAGAAACCCAGCTTGATACTGCTAAGATAGTTGAGGAAACCCAGACAATGGTATTTGGCAATATGGGAATAGTTCTTCTCATCAATGTTCTGCTTGCGCTAGGAATCTACCTTATTGTAATGAAGATTAGAAAGCATAGATTCACAGAAGAGGTTTCTCTCAAAAAGATATCCTTTAAGATGATTCTTCTTTCGGTAATGGCGTCAGTTGGTTCTATAGGCTTACTGAACTTTGGACTTGAACTCATTCCGCTTCCTGAAGAACTTGTAGAGGGCTTTGTATCAGGAAACAGCCAGCTTATGAGTATTCCGCTGTGGCAGTCAGTTGTCTGTACAGCAATACTCGTTCCGATTATGGAAGAAATCGTATTCAGAGGATTTGTATTTTCAAGACTTGATAAGGCTATGCCTACAGTGCTTGCGGTAATTATTACATCAGTACTTTTTGGTGCTATTCATGGTTCTATTCTCTGGGCTGCATGGGCTGCAGCAGTTGGAGTAGTGCTTAATATCGTCAGAATCAAGTCAGGTTCACTTATTCCGGCAATCATACTGCATGTCTGCAATAATACATCCAGTCTGATTCTTTCGGAAGTAGGAAGTGAAGGACTTGATAAGTATGCACCGTTTATAACAGTTGCAGGTCTGGTAATATTAACTACAGCTATTATTCTTATCTCAAAGGAAAGGAAGAGGGAAGAGGCAAAAGCTGATGTATCGGTTGAGGTTATAACCGCATCAGTATAAGCTCTGGCGATGTTTGGTGATAAGAAACTCCGCAGACGGAAATGATTCTGCGGAGTTTTTTTTGTATAAAAATAATGTTTATAATAGTAAATCGATTAAGTGCAAAAAAATGAATGGATTTCAACTATAAGAATGAATGGATTTATATTTTGACACCTGCATATATATGTGCTAGATTAGCTATAGCTGTTTTAAATCAATTAAAGCAATGCGAATATGGGGGAGTGCTTTTTGATTGATGGCAGTTTTATTTATAAACCTTTTGATTTCTGGTTTATAAGTGGGGTTGTTTTTGTAAAGAGTTATCTTATGGGAAAGGTTGGGGTGTAGTCGTGTCTAATGAAAGCAGATACGACGTAGTTGTTATAGGTGCCGGTAATGCCGGACTTATGGCTTCTTGTCGTGCATCTAAAATGGGTCTTAAAACCCTCTGTATCGAAAAGCACAACCTTGAAGGTGGTGCTGCTCAAAGCTTTGTGAGAGGCAGATTTGAATTCGAAGCTACCTTGCACGAAATTCCGGATTTTGGTGATGGTGAACTTAGAGGACTTCTTGGTCATCTTTTTGATGATCTTGGAATCGAGGTTGAATGGTATCCTATACATGATGCATTCAGATATGTTGTTGCTGAGGGCAGTGATATCAAGATGGATGTTACTGTTCCGCATGGCAGAAAAGAATTTCTGGACTATATGGAGGAAATCTGTCCCGGAAGCAGGGAGTCCTGTGAGATGTTCTTCGATGCTTCAGTCGTTCTGAATGAGGGAATGGAATATATAGGTAAGTCCAGAGGCAGATTTGATATAGAAGAGCTGAAGAAGACTCATCCTGTACTCATAAAGCTGCTCGGTCTGTCTGTCCGTGAGTTTATGAATGAGATAAAGATGCCTCAGAAGGTTGTAGATATAATAAGTGCCTACTGGCCTTATCAGGGCGTTGATATAGAGACTGTAGATGCCTGTCGTTTTATTCTTATGGCAAGCAGTTATTTCCTCGGTGGTGCTTATATGCCAAAGTACCGTTCACACGAGATAGTTGCTGCTATTCAGAAGAAGGCACGTGAATATGGTGCTGACTTCTGGTTCAATACAGAGGTCGTATCCATCGGCACAAAGAATGGGGCGGTATGCTCTGTTACTACTGCAGATGGTCGTACTGTAGAGACCTGCGCTGTAATCGCAAATGTTTTCCCTGATATTGTATATGGAAAAATGCTCGATAATAAGAGCCTTATACCGGAGTTTGAACTCAAAAAGGTAAACGCCAGAAGCTATGGCTTCAGAACGGTTTCCGTATATCTGGGACTTGATGCCTCACCTGAGGAGCTTGGTATCAAGGATTACACTGTCTTTATTAATTCCACAACAGATACAAAAAAATTATTTGAAAAAACCCAACAGCCGGATGTACTTGCAGATGGAGATGCGGATAATATTACCTGCACCTGCATCAATATCATCAATCCTGAGGCTTCGCCTGAAGGTACATCGATTTTTGCTATTGTATATCCGTATATGACAGAGGCTTGGGGATCAGTAAAACCGGAGGAATACGCGAAGGTTAAGAGCCGGATTGCCGATCAGCTTATAGCCCGTTACGAGCAGGTTATGGGTGTTGATCTGAGATCTCACATAGAGGAGATAGAGGTTGCGACTCCTGTTACCTTCGCCAGATATATGGGGACTCCTCAGGGAACCTGTTATGGATACTATGCATCCGGTTGGGATGGCATGGCAGCCAGAACACTTGCGGGAGTAAAGGAAATGTCAGTTCCCGGACTCTTCTTTGTAGGTGCCCACGGCAACAGGCTTAGCGGTTTCCTTCCAACCTACAATGACGGAGACATAACCGGTAAACAGGTTATGGGTTATGTGATGGGAGGTGGAAAGAGATGAATATGCAGGCTTTATCAGATGCATTATCGGGCGTATCGGTAGATAGGGTTGACGAAATATTAAAAAGACGTAGTGAGAATATTCAGACCGGAAAGGCTGAGATACCTAAGTTTGAATATGATACTAATATTATGGTAAGAACTCTTCATCCCGTTTCTCAGTCGGCTGTGGTGGCTGAGATCATAGAACAGGAGGGGGCGAGAACCTACAGGCTGGAACCTGATAATACTGAAGGGACAGAGAGACTGGCACCTTTTATCGCGGGGCAGTATATCAGCATTTTTCTTAAGATAGGTGAGAGTATTATTACCAGACCTTATGCCATATCAAGTGCTCCGTCGGAGGCGCTCCCGTCCGGCAGCAGTAAGGGTTTCTATACTATAACGATTAAAAAGGTAAGCGGCGGCTTTGCAACAGATTATATATTTGATAACTGGAAGGTGGGACAGAAGGTTCAGTTTTCAGCACCGGAGGGAACCTTCTATTATGAACCGCTCAGAGATGCAAAACGGGTTATAGGTCTTGCCGGCGGAAGCGGTATCACTCCATTATATTCTATGGCTCAGGCAATCAGAGACGGAAATGAGAACTTCGATATGACGCTTCTATATGGGTGCAGGAATGAAAAGGAAATCCTTTTTAAGGAGGAGCTGGATAAGATAGCTGCCGAGTGCCCGGCTTTTAAGGTTATATACGTACTATCTGATGAAACCAGAGATGGCTATGAACATGGTTTTATAGGTAAGGAGCTTATCGAAAAGTATGCCGGCTCAGGAGATTACAGCCTGTTCGTCTGCGGCCCGAAGGCGATGTATAGTTTTGTGGCCGGAGAGGTGGAAAAGCTGGGGCTTCCGAGAAGAAGGGTGAGATATGAGGCGGCAGGTGAATATAAGGATATTGAGACTGAAAAGGGCTTTCCTCAGTCTGCTGCTGGTAAAGAGTTTAATATAACAGTTGATCTTCCGGAGGGAAGAAGGGTTATAAAGGGAAAGAGCAGTGAGAGTATTCTGGTTGCTCTGGAACGTGCCGGAATAAAGGCTGAGAGCCGGTGCAGAAGTGGTGAGTGTGGCTTCTGCAGAATGAGAGTTAAGTCCGGCGAGTATTTTGCTCCTCAAAGCGCTGAACACAGAAAGGGTGCAGACATAAAAAATAATTTTATTCATGCCTGCTCGGCATTTCCGGTCAGTGATTTACATATATTACTTAACTACGATCGAGGGGAAGTAGTTAGAAAGGTGAAAGATATGAAACAAAAAGAAAGAAAAGTAAGCATCATTATGGCTATCATCATCTCTGCTATTATGGGTGTGGTGTTCGCCTTACTCGCAAGGAAACAGGCAGAGGCTGGTAATCCTCAGGCGCTTAGTAGTATGCCTCCGCTTCCGGTCATGCTGATAACAAGTCTGGTTGAGTCGATCGTTGTAGGAGTGATAGTGGCACTTGTCCTGCCTATAGGTAAGCTTGGCAGAGGACTGACTGCTAAGTTTAATGCGACTCCCGGTTCTATGAAGTTTACATTACTTAACAGCCTTCCGTTTGCAGTTATTAATGCGATAATAGTAAGTGCTGTATGCAGCTTTATAAGTATAGCTCAGTCACATGCACATATGCCTCCTGATGTGGCTCCTCCACTTATGGCTATGTGGTTTGGTCAGTGGATCAAGACACTTCCTCTGTCTATAATTGTCAGCTATGTATTTACTGTGATAATATCTCCTTTTGTAGTTCAGGCAGTTGGACTGGGAGGCCCTCCAACAGGCGGAGACCAGCCAAGAGAGTAATAATGGTCTCCGTGCTTTGCTGGATAAATCAGATTACTCAAGGAATAATTAATAAATATTTTTGTATAATTTGCCGATTCGGAAATTATTGCCAGTAACAAGGCTAAGTGCTATCATATCCATTGAATCAAAAGGGGATTCAAAGGTTAAAGTATTAGGAAACCCTAAAAAATATGGTAGTGTAAAAACACTAAAGGAGGTCATATGAAAAAAATACTTAGTTTTTTACTTGCGGCGGTGATTGCTATATCACTTGCCATGGTTCCGGGATTTACCTCAAAGGCTGCTAGTTATCCGACTTTTGCCCCGCAGGAACAGACCAGAACACTTTATCAGGATGCAGAAGATGCAACTACTGCAGTTATGGTAGTATATGATATTACTACTGCTTATAAGTACGAGAGACTTTATGTAGGTCTTTATGATCCGGATGGAAATCCTGTTGCTAACAATGGCGATAATGGACGTACATTCTTCAATTACACAATGGGTACAAGAACATATACTCTTTCCTGGGACATTTCTGATAAACCGGCTGGAAGATATACTGTTAAGGCTCGTATGACATATTCATCTGATTATTCAAACTGGTATGATGTACCTGGTGAGGTTGTAAGCTATGTTGATATTCAGAAGACTAAGCCTGCTGCAACATATTCAAATGAATGGGTTAACGGTGTATGGTACGATTCAAATGGTATGCAGACCTATGGTGGTATTCTTGGCTGGAAGAGCAATTCCAAGGGCTGGTGGGTAGAAGACGATAAAGGCTGGTACCCAACTGACAGATGGGATAAGATCGATGGCTCATGGTACTATTTCAGACCGGATGGATATATGGCTGCAAATGAGTGGTACAATGGTTACTACTTCAATGGTAATGGTACCTGGACATATACAGCAACCGGTTCCTGGAAGTCAAATAGCGCAGGCTGGTGGTATGAAGATTCTACTGGCTGGTGCCCAACAAGCCAGTGGGTTCAGATTGATGGTGCATGGTACTACTTCGGTGGTGACGGTTATATGGTAACAAATCAGTATGTTGATGGATACTGGCTCGGCGCTGATGGCGTTTGCTACTAAATCGATTCATTAGATTAATGATTATGAAAAACCCTTCCTGTCAGAAATTATGACAGGGAGGGCTTTTTTTGGGGGATAGAAGTATCTGAAATAAATATTTACAGATAGTTCTCAAATAAACAATGACAAATATTTATTATTCCTGTATAATAGGAATGTTCTGGGTGCTGAGAGCATTTTGAACAAAAAAAACAGGGATAAACAGAGTGAAAGGAAATCGTGATGGAAAGAAGGTTATTTACCTCAGAATCAGTAACAGAAGGACATCCGGATAAAATATGTGATCAGATATCTGATGCGATACTGGATGAGCTTATCAGACAGGATCCTAACAGCCGTGTTGCCTGTGAGACAGCATGTACAACAGGTCTTGTTCTGGTAATGGGAGAGATTACTACGGATGCATATGTTGATATACAGAAGATAGTAAGAGATACTATTAATGAGATAGGCTATAACAGAGCCAAATATGGTTTCGATGCCGAGACCTGTGGTGTGATGACTGCTATAGATGAACAGTCTCAGGATATAGCGCTTGGAGTAGATAAGGCTCTGGAAGCCAAAGAGAACCTTATGAGTGATGAAGAGATAGAGGCTATCGGCGCCGGTGATCAGGGACTTATGTTTGGTTATGCTACAAATGAGACTCCTGAACTTATGCCGTATCCTATTTCTATGGCGCATAAGCTTGCGCTAAAGCTTTCAGAAGTGAGAAAGAATGGAACTCTTCCATATCTCAGACCTGATGGAAAGACTCAGGTGACTGTTGAGTATGATGAAGAAGGAAGACCGGCAAGAATAGATACCGTTGTGCTATCTACACAGCATGGTGCAGAAGTATCTCAGGAACAGATTCATGCTGATATCAGGAAGTATGTATTTGATGCAGTGCTTCCTACTGATATGATCGATGAAAATACAAAATATTTTATCAATCCTACAGGACGTTTTGTAATCGGTGGCCCTCATGGAGATTCGGGACTTACCGGACGAAAGATCATAGTTGATACCTATGGAGGCTATGCAAGACATGGCGGCGGTGCATTTTCCGGAAAGGATCCAACAAAGGTTGACCGTTCTGCCTCCTATGCTGCAAGATATGTAGCCAAGAACATAGTTGCTGCCGGACTTGCAGATAAATGTGAGATACAGCTTTCCTATGCTATCGGAGTAGCACAGCCTACTTCTGTAGCGGTTGATACATTTGGAACGGGTAAGGTCTCAGACGAAAAGCTGGTTGAGATTGTAAGAGAAAACTTTGATCTCAGACCTGCGGGAATTATCAAAATGCTGGATCTCAGACGCCCTATCTATAAGCAGACAGCGGCTTATGGACATTTTGGAAGAACTGATGTGGAGCTTCCATGGGAAAATACAGATATGGCAGAAGAATTAAAGAAATATATGTAGTGCGCTGTAAATGGGGCGCCTGCACTTAAACCGGTTGAATCTCAATAATATGTTGATATAAGATGTGCTAAATAAAACGAGGTAATAAGCCATGAAAAATATGCTTAATTTTAAAAACTTTTCAGATCAGGAGCTGATGGAAATACTGGAAATCGCACAGGATATGAAGAAGGATCCTGAAAAATATGCCCATAGTCTTGAGGGTAAGAAGCTGTATTCCCTTTTTGAGAAAACCTCTACCAGAACCTTCCTGTCATTTGCTACGGGAATTACAGAGCTGGGGGGACATTACTTCAATCAGCTTTGGGAGGATTCCAACTTTGTTCTTGGAGAGCCTATATCCGAGATAAAATATGTCTGTAGAAATGTTGATATTATCATGGCTCGTCTCGTTAAGAATGAAACTGTAGAGCTTTTTGGTGATAATGTTACAGTTCCTTTTATAAATGGCTGTGACAGTTCTTTCCATCCATGTCAGATTCTGGCAGATGCTCTTACTGTCATAGAGAAGTTTGGTAATCTTGAAGTAAACTTCATGTATATTGGAGCAAAGAATAATGTGTTCAATTCACTTGTGGAATTCTTTGCCAAGATGAAGAAGGGAACTCTTTATGGACTGACTCCTCTGGTTAATAATACGGCTTGTGGTCCGGATTTCTATGAGGAAGCAAAGGCAACAGGCTACTATGTTGAGCTGGATCCGTCCATGTCTATGGAAGAGGCGAGAGAGTATGCCAAGAAGATGAATGTTATCTATACAGATACATGGGTAGATATGGAATTTTTCAACAATCCGGCTTATCAGAAGCAAAAGGAAGAGACTCTTGCCAAGATGATGCCTTATCAGATCAATGATGAGTTTCTTGAGGGAAGCGATGCTCTTGTATTCCATGATATGCCTATGCATGTTGGATTTGAAATATCAGAAAGTGTTGAAATGAAGCATCTTGAGACTATTCTTGATGAAGCAGAAAACAGACGTCACGCTGAAAAGGCTGTTATGTACTATCTGCTTAAAAAGTGTTAAAATAATAAGTGGTGTCGAAAGTGATTTTGATGCTGATATCTTAATAATTATGACGTGTGATATCACACGTCATTTTTATAAAACAAGGAGAAAACTATATGAGACATTTAATTGATCCTATGGATCTGACACTTGAGGAACTGGATGAGATACTGAGACTTGGTGAGGAAATGTATGAGCATCCGGAAAAATACTCTGAGCTTGCGAAGGGTAAGAAGATAGCGACCCTTTTCTATGAGCCATCTACAAGAACCAGACTCAGCTTTGAAACGGCGATGCTGGACCTGGGAGGAAGTGTAATAGGCTTTTCCTCGGCTACTGATTCGTCTGTATCAAAAGGCGAAAGTGTAGAGGATACAGTCAGAACAGTTGGCTGCTTCGCGGATGTAATAGCTATGAGGCATCCGAATGAAGGTGCTCCGAAGCTTGCTTCCATGTTTTCTCCTGTTCCTATCATCAATGCGGGAGATGGAGGTCACAATCATCCTACACAGACACTTACTGACCTTCTGACTATTCAGAAGGAGAAGGGAAGACTGAACAACATGACAGTGGGTATGTGCGGTGACTTGAAGTTTGGACGTACAGTACACAGTCTCATCAAAGCGCTTTCCAGATATACAGGGATAAGATTTGTTCTTATATCGCCGAATGAACTGAGGGTTCCTGATTATATAATATCAGAGGTTATAGAACCCAACGGGCTGGAATATGAAGAGGTTACATCTCTTGAGGCGAACATCGGAAAGCTGGATATCCTTTATATGACAAGAGTTCAGAGGGAGCGTTTCTTTAACGAGGCTGACTATATACGTTTGAAGGATACATATATTCTTGATAAGAAGAAAATGAAGCTGGCAAAGGAAGATATGATCATCCTTCATCCGCTTCCAAGGGTAAATGAGATATCTCCATCGGTAGATAACGATCCAAGAGCCTGCTACTTCCGTCAGGTCAAGTACGGAAAGTTTGTCAGAATGGCACTTATCAGCAAGCTTATAGGACTATTATGATTATGTACTCAAAATGAAAACTACGGGTAGTTGAAAGAACTTATGATATATAGCTGATTAATATACAGCTATGATTAATAAA
>DGRT01000049.1:0-27466 GCA_002391105.1 Lachnospiraceae bacterium UBA4381
CGTAAAATCACTGGAAGTTAAGAATGTAACCTTTTCACAGTTCTTAGCATCCTTCTTGCATAGAATACTGTGTTTGTGGTATTCTCTTTTTATTAGCGGTCAGGTCAGTCTGACCGGCAGAATTTATGCCGTACTGATGAAAGTATATATCATAATAACATAATAAACCATACGAAAATCATCACTTTTATTACATATATTATTACATATTTATATATTATATTTATCTATGTATTATATTTTATCTATATATTATATTAAGGAAGCTTTTATGACTGATACATCGAAGAACCGAAGAAAACCGGAACCAATTGACAGAAAAAAACACAATCCGCTAAAGGTAATGCTCTCTGTAGCTGCCTGCCGGATGACCAGACAGGGACTCAGAGTTCTGCATCGCGGAGGCACTACACTTCCGGGCCGTTCAGCAATGCTGTTTGATAAAGATATTCTGGAAGTTGCTTCACGCGGTATGGAAATAATAGTAGTAACAGGTACAAATGGCAAGACCACCACCTGCAGTATGCTGAGAAATGCACTTCAGGAATATGGTATCGAGCCGCTTTCCAATATATCCGGCGCAAATCTTCTTACAGGAATCACTGCTGAATTTACAGCCTCCTCTACCCTCACCGGTAAGCCCAAGAAGAGATTTGCAATCGTTGAATGTGATGAGGGTGCCCTTAAAAAGGTAGTTCCTCTTATAAAGCCAAAGGTAATAGTGGTCACAAATCTTTTCCGCGACCAGTTGGACAGATACGGAGAAGTAATGCATACACTTGAAGAGATACGTAAGGGAGTTGAACTGGTTCCCGAAACCACTCTCTGTCTCAATGCCGACTGCTCTCTCACCTCTTCACTGGCAAAGGATGTTCCAAATCCGGTTTATTATTATGGTATCGAAGGATCCGCCGCCATAGATAAACTGAGTGTAAATGATAATGAACTTTCTGATGCCAAATACTGTATAGAATGTGGCACGGAATATACCTATGATTATCATACCTACGCACATCTGGGTGGCTATAGATGCCCTAAATGCGGATACAGCAGGAGGATACCGAATCTGAAGGTTATATCTCTGGATGAGATGGGAGCACATGGAAGCGATATTACTGTAAGCTTCAGTAACAGTGCAGGTCCTTCAGCTCCTAAAAAAAAGACCGAGGAAACCATGAGCCTTCATATCGGTCTTCCGGCACTTTATAACATTTACAATTCCATAGCAGCAATTGGAGCCTTTGAAGCTGCAGGCTGGAAGAGAAAGGCTATCACCTCCTCTCTTGCAAATATTCATTCCAGCTTCGGACGCATGGAAAGCTTTACATATAATAACGTAGATATTCAGATGATACTGGTTAAGAATCCAGCCGGCTGTAATCAGTCCCTGTCATATCTTTCCTCCCTCAAAGAGGACTATGTTGCAGTATTCTGTCTGAATGACAAAACGGCAGATGGACATGATATATCGTGGATATGGGATGCTGAGCACGAAAAGGTTGCCACGGATCCACACGCCAGATATATCTATGTATCCGGTACCAGAGCAGGCGACATGAGTATTCGCCTGAAATACGCAGGAGCAGCACCGGAAAAGATAATTATAATAGAAGATAACAAAGAGCTACTGGAGAAAATGACCTCTCACCAGCTTCCTGTTTATATTCTTCCTAACTACACCTCTATGCTAAGCCTCAGAGCTGTAGTAGGCGCCGCTACCGGTAAAAAAGAATTCTGGAAGGACCAGAAATAACATAGCAAAGGATAATTATTATGGAAGCATCCAATAATAAAATAATTAAGATAGCCCACCTGTATCCGGAGGTTCTGAATCTTTACGGGGACAGGGGAAATATCCTGTGCCTCAGAAAACGTCTTGAGTGGCGAGGCATAGACTGCTCAGTGACTGAGATAAAGCTGGGTGACAGCAGCAGCCTGAGTGATTATGACCTCTTCTTTATAGGCGGCGGTCAGGATTTTGAGCAGGAGGTACTCCTCTCTGATCTTAAGGCAGGAAAAGGCAGCAGTATCAAGGCTGCCATCGAGGACGGCAAGACCTTCCTCTGTATCTGTGGCGGTTACCAGATGATGGGACATTATTATCAGACCAAGGAAGGCGAGAAAATGGAATTTCTTGGTGCTGTTGACCTTCATACCATAGGCGGCGACGTAAGAATGATCGGCAACTACGCATTTCACACTTCTTCGCAATGTGGAGATAGTGATATAGTTGGTTTTGAGAATCACAGCGGACGAACATATCTTGGTAAGGATGTGGAGCCGCTTGGCACCATTCTTATGGGATATGGCAACAACGGCGAAGATAAAACTGAAGGTGTTCACTATAAGAACCTGTATGGAAGCTACAGTCATGGTCCTATACTTCCAAAGAATCCGGACTTTACCGATCACCTTCTAAGAGTTACACTTGAAAGAAAATACGGAAATGCAGACCTGCCTCAACTGGAGGATGGCATTGAGAAAGCAGCTCACGAAAATATTTTCCAGAAAATTATGAGTAATACCATGAGTGAAGATTAAATATCAGAATACTATAACAAGAGGTTGAAAGTATGGTTAAACAGAAAATATTAATAGTAGATGATGATGAGAATATCGCAGAGCTGATATCCCTTTATCTTGAAAAAGAACAATATGATACCGAAATGGCTTATTCAGGCGAGGAGGCTCTTACAATTATTGAAGCCTATAACCCTGACCTTCTTCTGCTGGACATAATGCTGCCCGGAATAGATGGCTACGAAGTATGTCAGCAGGTTCGTAAGACCAGGGATATACCTATTATTATGCTTTCTGCCAAGGGCGAGGTATTTGACAAGGTGCTGGGGCTCAAGATGGGCGCCGATGATTATATAGTAAAGCCCTTTGACTCCAATGAGCTTGTAGCCAGGGTAAGTGCTGTCCTGAGAAGATCAGGCTCCTCCAAATCAGAGGAACCTTCAATCACCACTTCTACAGACAGTATTCATACCGGAGAATATATAGAATATGATGAACTGATCATTAACATTTCAAATTATACAGTAATCTATAAAGGACGGAATATAGAAATGCCTCCAAAGGAGCTTGAGCTTCTCTATTTCCTTGCCGGACATCCAAATCAGGTCTTCACACGTGACCAGCTTCTGAATCAGCTCTGGGGCTATGATTTTATAGGCGATTCACGTACCGTAGATGTTCACATCAAACGTCTCAGGGAAAAGCTAAGCGGAAGTCACAACTGGTCCATACAAACAGTATATCGTATAGGTTACAAATTTGAGGTAAAATAGCATGCAACGTTCCGCATTAGACCGAATCTATCTGACATTTCTTATAATACTTATCGTGTCATTTGGATTCCTGATCTTTTTCATTTCCTTCTTTACCAGAAGATCGCTCATAATGGAAAAGAAAACAACTCTTACTAATGAGTCAAATCTGATCGCAGCCCAGGTGCTTTCATCCTATATGAATGGCGAACTGGATGCGGAAGAGCTTTCTTCCATATTTAATTACTATTCCGATACACTTTCTGCGGATATATGGTATGTAGATGAGCAGGGAAGGATAGTCGCAACCACTAACTACTTTGACGAAGAAGCGAAAACCGGCTCCGCAAAGCTGGCAACAGCAACCAAGCCAAGTATCGAAATAGCTAAAAAGCCTCCACGCACCATCTACAGTCTTAATCCCAAATATGATCTTACCCGGAATATGTACATGGTCTCAGACTTCTATGGTATATACAGCGATAATGTAATCTCCGTTAATACCCCCATTTATCTGAATCAGTATAATCCCGGTGAAAACAATGTAAAAAGTGTAAACTGCGGAGCCCTTATCATTCATACAACAACTGACGATATCAACACCATGATGACAAGCATCTACAGCATAAGCTTCATCCCATGTCTTGTAATAATTATAATCGCATTTTTACTGCTTCAGATAGTATCCTTTAAGATCATTCGTCCTATCAAACGATTGGCCGAGGTGGCACAGGACTACTCCACAGGTGATTTTGATGCGAAGACGGGTATTCATACCAAGGATGAGATCGGTCAGCTTGCAGATTCGATGGAATATATGGCTTCTGAGCTTTCAAAGCTGGAGGAGTATCGACATGATTTTATCTCCAATATATCTCACGATTTCAGAAGTCCTCTTACCTCTATCAGAGGCTATGTAACAGCAATCCAGGATGGTACTATCCCGCCTGAGAAGCAGGAGCGTTACCTTGGAATAGTCCTTGACGAGACCAACCGTCTGACCAAGCTCACTCAGGGACTGCTGGATCTGAACCGACTGGAAATGTATGGTCCATACCTGAAGCTTACTGATTTTGATTTTATAGAAATAGTAATAAGCTCACTAAATACCTTTGAGATAAAATGTATAGATAAAAATGTAGCCATCTACCTGAATAATCACGCAGAGGCAACGGTCGTAACTGCTGATAAGACGAAGATACAGCAGGTAGTATATAACCTTCTGGATAATGCTCTGAAGTTCACGCCTTCGGGAAAGAATATATATATAAATATCGTAGAGCAGGGTGAAAAGCTCCGGATATCCATAAAGGATGAAGGTATAGGAATGAGTGAGGAAACCCAGAAGAAGATATGGACGAGATTCTATAAGGATGATACCAGCCGTGGAAAGGACAAGGAGGGAACAGGTCTCGGTCTTGCCATAACAAAGGAGATCATCAAGGCACATAACGAAACTATTACAGTATCAAGTACTGAGGGAAAGGGTTCCGAATTCGTATTTACGCTTCCAAAGGCAGCTCAGGATGCTACACATTCCGGCGAGACCCAGATACTTGTAAATCCCAAATCCTGATGATACATATCGATACAAAACATAACTATATAAATAAAGTCGAGGTTAACTTATTATGAGAAAAGAAATACTAAATCTTCTTGAAATGAACAGCAGGCTCACCTCTGCTGAAATAGCCGCTATGATCGGAAGCAGCGAAGAAGAGGTGGCAAATGAGATCAAGGCTATGGAACAGGAAAAGGTCATTTGTGGCTACCATACCCTTATCGATTGGGAGAAGGTAGAGAGCGACAAGGTTACAGCTCTCATCGGTCTTAAGATATCCCCTGTACGTGGCGAAGGCTTTGATCGTATCGCCGTGCGTATCAGCAAATTCGATGAGGTCAAGTCAGTATTTCTGATGTCCGGGTCAAGCAATGACCTGATGCTTACTATAGAAGGTAATTCCTTAAAGGATATCTCACATTTTGTCTATGAAAAGATAGCTCCAATGGATACAGTAGTATCCACTGCAACATATTTTGTTCTTAAAAAATATAAGGATCATAAGGTTATTATGACTGATGACCATGATGATAACGAAAGAATCCCTATTATGGCATAATCTTAAGAGGAACTGAGCTATGAAAACACTTAATACAGTAGTTAAAAATATGAAGCCCTCCGGCATCAGAAAATTCTTCGATATCGTAAGCGAAATGCCGGACGCTATATCTCTCGGTGTAGGCGAGCCTGACTTTGAGACTCCCTGGCATATAGTTGACGAAGGAATATATTCTCTGGAACGGGGCAGAACCTACTATACTTCAAATTCCGGTCTTATGGAGCTGCGACAGGAGATATGCAAATGGTATCTGAGAAAATACGAGGTTGACATGAATCCCGCTACCGAATGTCTGATCACAGTCGGCGGCTCTGAAGGAATCGACCTTGCAGTCCGTGCCATTACCAATCCGGGAGATGAGGTAATCATACCGGAGCCAAGCTATGTATCATATGTACCCTGCGCAAGCCTCGCAGGTGCAGTTCCGGTAACTATCGACCTGAAGGATGAGAACCGTTTCAAGCTTACCGCAGAGGAGCTGTCCCAGGTTATAACACCTAATACCAAGCTGCTCATCCTATCCTACCCCAACAATCCAACCGGTGCCATCATGACTAAGGAGGATCTCATTCCTATAGCAAAGCTTTGTGTGGAAAATGATATCTATGTGATCTCTGATGAAATATATTCTGAACTCACCTACACCGAGGAGCCTCACTGCAGCATCGCAAGTCTTCCGGGTATGAAGGACAGAACCATAGTGATCAACGGTTTTTCCAAGGCCTACGCCATGACGGGCTGGAGACTGGGATATGCCCTGGCACCACATTACATAGCAAAGCTCATGACAAAGATTCATCAGTTCTGTATCATGTGCGCCCCGACCACAAGCCAGTACGCAGCTATAGAAGCTCTTAGGGAAGGCGACAAGGATATCGCTGTAATGCGTAAGTCCTATGATGAAAGAAGAAGATATCTGATAAAAAGATTAAATGATATGGGAATGCCCGCCTTTGAACCGGAAGGTGCATTTTACATATTCCCAAGCATTAAGCGATTCGGTATGTCTTCTGACGAGTTTGCCACTAAGCTTCTGGAAAGAGAAAAGCTTGCTGTTGTTCCCGGAAATGCTTTCGGCAACTCAGGTGAAGGCTTTGTCAGAATATCCTATGCTTACTCCATCGACCAGCTCAGAGAAGCCCTTGACAGGATCGAACACTTTATCAGTCAGTAAAATCAATTACTATAAAAAAGCAAAATCAATTACTATAAACTGTAAAAAAGCCGCTTCGCTACATCTCGCGAAACGGCTTTTGATTATATTATATTTTATAACTTATTCCCTTTACTCCGCAGGAACCTCAGCCGGTGCCTCGGTTGGTGCTTCGGTAGGAGCCTGAGTAGGCGCTTCTGTCGGTGCCTCGGTAGGAGCTTCTGTTGGTGCTTCTGTTGGCGCCTGAGTAGGAGCCTCTGTCGGTGCCTCGGTAGGAGCTTCTGTCGGTGCTTCTGTCGGTGCCTCGGTAGGAGCTTCTGTTGGTGCCTCACCCTCTGGAGGAACCTCTCCTTCCGGTGGTGTTTCGCCTTCTTCACCTTCCTCGCCTTCCTCGCCTTCCTCACTCTCTTCCTCTTCTTCAGCAGGATCAGTATTTATGGCAACCTGAGCCGCTGAAGCCTGATGATGAGTAGTATTTATACGAACAGATTCTGTTTGTACACCATCAACATATACATATTTCCATAGCTCTCCGTCATAGCCTGTTACCGCAGGTTCAACTACCATCTGTTCTCCGGGAGCAAGGCTCTTATCTTCTATCAGAATCGGCTCGCCGGATGGATAAACTGTATTATAATAAGACTTGAAATCTATAGTTCTGTTAGAAGGTCTGTATTCCTCACCATATATGTTAAATGTAATATTGGCGCCATCAGAATATGACTCAATATATATAGGAGCATCCAGCGTATTCTTAAGCTTAAGATCAAGCACGCCTCCACCGGCAACAGCCGCATCAAAGGCGATATCCACGTATGAAACTCTCATACTGTGGCAATGTCTTTCAAGAACCTCTATCTCAGCTCTCAGTGCTGCATTATATAACGTTGTAGCCACCTGACATACTCCACCACCGGTACTGTCAACTACCTTTGTACCTACATAAGCATGTCCTGTAGCATATCCATTGCTTTCCTCAAGCGGAGCTATCTTGTTATATACAGAAACCTGCTCTCCAGGAAACAGCACTGTACCATTCATAAGAGAACCGGCTCTTTCGATATTGGTCTTTCTTCCGGAATCGCTTGTCCCATAGTAAGTAGTATATGATCCCAGCAGATCAGTAACTCTGGAAAGCTGCTGTATCCTTCCACTGTTAGCATCATCATCTATAACCAAAGATGCCGAAACTGACTCACCATTATAATCCTCTGTATTGATCTCAGCCTCTATAGCTTCCTTAGTTGCTGCATAATCTATTCCTACAGGATCACCCTCTACAATGACCTTATACTTTCCTTCACTGACAGTAGTTATGCTGTAGGTGGTCTCGCTGTTCATGGAGGAGCCAAGATTATTATCCAGCATCTGAGCCAGAACATCTTCATCCAGAGTCCGCTCTATACTAAGATCAACAGAAGTATTATCAAGAGATTTCATTTCCCTGTATCTTCTTAATATATTTCCTGAATTACCGATCTTAAGGGCTTCAGCTATCACTTCCTCTGAATTGGTTTTCAATCCAAGCTGCCCCAGTGTTGTAGTAACATCACCGTATGAGCTGCTTATCGTAACGCCAACATCATTCAGCGAATCATCCTTTCCAAGAGTTGCCACTGCCTCTTCATAGGTCTTGCCACTCATATCTACGCCGTTGATGAATACATTATTCTTTATAACAAGCTCTTCAAGATATGCATCAGTAGGAGTCCCGGCTGCATTTACGGTTTTAGCATGTCCTATGCCAAGTCCGGCAAATACAAGTCCCACAGCAAGAGCACCTGCCACTATTTTTTTTCCATAGCATCCAATGCTTTTTATCATTTTCTTCCTCTTTCAAATACATAATTATTCAGGTCATGAGTAGCCGAACTATACAGTAGCAACCAGAAGTCCTATGATCATTCCAAAAACAATAAGACCACATATTATAATTGCTATCACACGTGCACCCTTTGTCCTCTTCTTACTGAAATCAATCATTTTATGTTCCTCTCTATTCTTCATTTATATCTGTTAGTACACCATAAATAAATTAACCGGTTCAATCGTGCAAAATAACCGGACCAATGTGCGGAATGCCCACCTGAAAGCGCAGCTTCAAAACAATATCGGGAACAGCTTTTCTTATGTCCGGAATATTCCACAATCTCTGTAATTTATATAACATTTAGCGTAAAAAGTCCACTATTATTTTTAGATTTATGTTAACTAGCATACTGTTTCGTAATTAGCTGTGCATTTTACCGTCAGCCTTCACAATTACTTCACAAATGCTTCATAATACACTTTTAAGCCCGTATCATATACAGCTTGTTTTATATAAGCATAAAAAGTCTGATATATGATGCGCTACCTTGGAATCATGATGGAAAGGGCAAAGCTGTTATCCTCTGACTCTGCCTTAAGAAGCCCGTCATATTCCTCTACTGTACCTGCAATATTTCTAAGTCCAAAGCCGTGATGCTCCTTATCCTTCTTAGAGGTATAACCGGCAGTCATAAACAGCTTTTCCACATCCACCTTCTGCACGGCACTGTTGGCAATCTTTATAATGAAGAATTTTTCAGTACGCTTTATCTTCATATTTACCCACGGCTCTGTAACCTGTGATGCAGCCTCTATTGCATTATCAAGCGCATTTGCAAATATACTGCACACATCCATAGGCTTCATATGCAGTCCGCCATCAATAACTCCATCCAACGAAAAGTCCATTCCCAGCTCACGCATCTTGTCCGCCTTCATGGAAACTATACAGTCCAGCATCTCATCACCTGTAATAATAGAAGGAGACAGCGCTTTTACACTTCCCAGCAGCTCTTTCAGATGTTCTCCTGCTCCATCAACATTTCCCTCCTCCAGCATCATACTGGTAAGTGACAGATTATTGATTATATCATGCCGAAAGGCTCTTGTTTCCGTCTGCGTTCTCTTATATTGTTCTATATATTCCAGCTCTGCTGTAAGATAGTTTTCCTGATACTCATTTTTCTCTTTCATGGATCTGCCCGAAACAAGCATTACAAGCAGTACCGGCGCAAGTATTCCCAGAAGTATAATTATTATCGCAAATACAAAGCTAAGGAGTTCGTACTGACCACTTACATCTTCACTATAAAACGGAACGGATGGAATTGTAAAAAACAATATAAGCCATACTATAAACAGTACCCTGTCCCGGATCTTAAGCACATAATACCTTTTCTTTTTATAATATCCAAAATAGAGTATTACAAGCAATATGATACTGATCGCGGATACCGTAATAATCAATAGGGCATTAAATCGTCCTACTTCTTTGCCTCCAAGCTCCGTGGTGACAACCTCCAGCACGTCAAAGCTGCCGCCCCTAAAAAACACATATGCATATCGTATGGTATTATTTACATATGAATAAAAAAGATATAGACATATGGTTGATTCAACTGCTCTTAAGAATCTGTGTTCCTTATGTATTATCAGATAGAATACAAATGCATAAACAAAAACCATAGCATTTAGAAATATATTCATGAACAAAACTGCGACATAATAATTGGCAGTATCAGGATCATTTAAACCAACCGTGTCTGTCGTTGACATATTATTGATATATTCTACCGCCTCAGGAAAAAAGAACGCCAGAATATAATCTGCGGTAAATAAATATATAAGCTGGAGTGCAAGTACTCCAAGTGTTGCGATTATCATCTTCCTGGATATAACCACATATCTACCCAGAAAACAAACTGATATCATGGCAATTATCAGCATTATCATCATAAAATTCATGTCTGATAAAACCATTGTTACTATATTAATAACTACGTCTTTATTCATTATTTTATTCCATCAGGCGAGATGCTTTCCCCTCCTGTTTTCCCCTGTCATTATTCATACAGTCATTAGTTCATTGTTTCTTAACTAGAATGCCGAGTCCTCCACATATGAATATAAGGCTTCCTTCAGTGTTTTCACATTGGATCTGCTGACCGGAAGGCTTACCTCGCCATCAGGTGTCTCCATTAATACTTCGCTTTTGACCAGCTTTTTTACCTTGGCAAGAGATATAAGATAGCCCCTGTGTGTACGGAAGAAACCATCGCCCTTCAGTTCATTTTCAAAGTCCCCTATATTATATCTTATCAGATGTTCACCATCGGTAGCGTAGATCATTACATACTGATTCTGTGCTTCAAAATATATTATATCCGATACATTTATCAGTACCTCCTCACCATCTTCCTTGATGAGAAGCTGTCTTTTCGTACTGTTTTTGTCCATAACAAATCTCAGTACCTCACGAAGCTTATCCTCCTTCACCGGCTTTGTCAGATATCTGAGTGCATTTACCTCATATCCCTCCAGAGCATACTCCACATGCCCCGTCAGGAATACTATATAGATACTATCAGTTCTTTCCCTCAGCTTTTTCGCAAGAGTTATACCATCCATTGCCGGCATTTCTATATCCAGAAACAGTACATCATAAGGATTTCTGTCAAATGCCTCAAGAAGCTTTCTTCCATCTGAAAATGCATCAACCGTTACATCCAGACTTCCAGCCATTTTATCTATAATATCTCTCGCCTGAGTACGAAACTTTTCTTCATCATCACAAACTGCTATTCTCATATTTCCTCCCTATTCTTGTGACAAGGGGACAGGCACCTTGTCACATTTTGTGACAGGGGGACAGGCACCTTGTCACATCACCCATGTCATCTTGGTGACAGGGGGACAGGCACTTTGTCACATCACCCATGTCATCTTGTCACTTTGATACTTATGTCACAGTATCTGCTTCTGAAATATCAACGCATCATCATCCGGATTACGGTAATAATTCTTTCTAATAAATATATCCTTGAAGCCATGCTTCTTATATAATCTGATTGCTGAAACATTGTGTGCTCTGACCTCCAGCATAACCCGATTTGTTCCTGCTGAGTGAAGCTCTTCGATCATATCACTTATCAGCCTGTCGCCAATTCCCTGTCGACGGAAGCTTTTATCAACAGCTATCCTTTGAAGCTCGGCATCCCCCTGAATATCTGAATAAATTATATATCCAACGACTCTGCCCCCCTGCTTTTCAATCAACAGATGATTATAATCATATTCAAATGTATCCTTAAGCATGCTCTCGCTCCATGCATCCGAAAAGCAGAGCGCTTCCAGCCGTGCTATATCTGATAATTCCTTCATCAAGTCTTCCTTACTATAATATAATTATCTACATAAAGAGATAATTACTTTTTCATGTCATTCCGAAAGATTTATCCCGAAGAATCTTTTATCTTCAAACACAAAAAGATTCTTCGCTGTGCTCAGAATGACACTAGCTAACATTTCTATCTTTTTTATGATTTATTATTCTCCTGACTGTTCACTCTTAACTCTCTCCGCCTGGGATTTTCTAAGATAAACCGGCGCAAAGTCATCTGCATCAACAAACTTTCTTTCCTTATAAAGTATCCCTCCATATGCTGCTACCGATGCAGCTCTCTGACGATTCATATTTGCCGGAGCCATCTTACAAGGAATCTTGATTTCGTCCCAGATAATACTCTCATATATAGGTACACCATCCCCAAGAAACGTCACAGAGAGTGGTGTCACTTCCGCTCCTGTCTTGAAAGGTCTTTCCTCTGCATACTTATTTATCCGATCTATCAGCTCATGAATATCCATCGGCTCCTGATCTCGGATAACTTCTATATTACCAAGGACCTTATAAACACCTGTATAAACCTGATTTCTTCTGGCATCGATAATAGGACACACCAAGCCTTCAGCTCCCCACATATTATATGCAAGTCCCTCACAGGTATTTACTGGGATGATTGGCTTCTCAATCGACATCGCAAGTCCTTTGGCAGTTGCCGCACCTATCCTAAGTCCCGTAAAAGAGCCCGGACCAGCAGCTATAGCAATAGCGTCAATATCCTCCAGCTTAGTCTCCGAGCTTTTCATTATCTCATCAATCATAGGAAGAAGAGTCTCCGAATGAGTCTTCTTATGATTCATAGTATATTCTGCAATAATAACTTCATCCTGCACAACGGCCACCGAAGCCACCATACCTGAGCTGTCTATACCAAGTATCTTCAAATCCAGTCACCTCTATAATAATAGTATTATTTTTCAATAAACAATTAAACTGAAGTGTATCACATAAATAGCCCAGTGTCACTTATTAGTATTCAATCTATTATTAAGAAAATCAAAAGTTTAAAGTCACAATTGCTTTAGCTGCAGGTATAATATCAGGAAATTCAGTATGTGGGAGACCTGCCATTATACAGTCAAGGCTGAAATCACTTAATATCCGCAGTGCTTCATAATATTCAGTATCGTTAAGTTAAGAATCAAAAAAGAAATCACTCAAACAAATAACGTTTGAGCGATTTCTTTATAAGCTCGGGATCACTCCCTAACTTTACTATCAAGAAATATTACCTTTTGTTATTTCAAGGTGAAACACCATCGGCACCTATCCAGTAGCCATCAACATACTGGCTTGTAACCATATATCCATCACTTCCAAAGTAATACCAGCTGCCGTTGATCTTGAGCCACTGGGAGGATGGCCACCAGCCGGAGATATCTTCTACCCACCAGCCTGTGGAATTACTCTTCCAGCTAAGCTGATACTTATCGTCCCAAGTTCCATCATCATTTAACCAGTATCCGTTATAGTATTCGCCTGAAGCCATATATCCATCCGGTTTGAAATAATACCAGTCTCCATCGATTTTCCACCAGGAATCCTGTGGATACCAGCCTGCTGTGTCCTCTGCCCACCAGCCTGTGGAGTTACTCTTCCAGGTTAACTCACCTTCGTAATCATTTACACCATTCTCGTTGTACCACTTGCCATTAACCCATTCATTTGAATATGTTGTGGCATTTCCTGCGGAACCACCACCTTGGGATGTACCGCCTGAACCTTCGCCACTGCCGGAACCGCCTTGCTGTCCACCACTGCCAGAGCCACCCTGCTGTTCAGAACCCTGACCCTCTGGGAAGATTGCCTTGTAGTCCTCCAGTGATATTTCCTGAGCCATTGAAACATATCCACATACAGAACATACATCCTGGAATTCACCCTTTTCAGTTTCTGTAGGCATCTTCGTAACCTTACGTTCGATAATATGATCAGCCTTATCCAAATCTCTCGCTTCACAAGATTTGCATTCTCTGTAATGATAACTATCGGTATACTTCCATTCGGTATATTCGTGCTCATGAGGAGCACCATCCTTTGATACTATATAAAGTGTATAGCATCCAAATGTATCATTTGAGCGTTCTTCATTCTTAGTAAAGCCAAGGATTTCCCATTCAGTTGTATGATTAATCTTCTTTTTTCCATATGGCTCAACCAGATCCGTTGGAAATTCCAGAAGATTCGTTGATGTAGGTGTATTATTAATGATTAATTCCTTATGAATATAAGTTACCGTTCCGTCAGTAACAGGCAGTTCACTGCTTGTCATAGTTTCTTCATTATATTGATAATAGTAGACACCTTCATCCTTCCATTTCTTTGCCTGTTCGCGATCTTCCGAACTAAAGAAAACAACATCCAGTACATAGTCTTCTATCTTGTTACCAGTTACTTCATTAATGTAATCAGCTGTGAGCTGTTCAATACTTCCTGAATCACAGGTTATGCTAACCGTATTCGTAAATGGAATATTGTTCTCAAGATAATACTTATATATGGATAATTCACATACAGGCATAAGTGTGAGCCCTGCTGCTGTAATTCCACTATTTCCCGCTTCTCCACTTACCCATGTTGGTTCCTCATATTCTACAACAACACTGTCAAAAGGAATCGTATAATTGGTTTCACTTACCTGTTCCCATATTTCACCATTTTTTTCGCCCGCATCATTATAAGTGAAATCTGTCCGTTTCATCTCTCTGCTAGCTTCACCAAATAGCTCCTCCAGATGCTCTAATCCACAATATCCTATGGACAATGCATCATAATACTTAACCTTATAGTCATAGCCAGCTGGTTTATGCCAGTACTCCCAACGATTCTTTATTACTGTACCCTTTCGTAATATATCACCCTTATTAAATTGATATCCCAGCGTCCACTCTATCACTTCGCCCTCAGCATTTGACTCAATAACCGAAGCTGGCACGTTGAAAAATGTAAGGATCAGCATAGCCGTCATCAGGATACTGATAACTCTTCCTTTATTTCTTTTCATCCGCATTCCTCCTCGTATAATATCTTTTAGATACAATAAATGTACCTAATTACAAACTCCATCAGCCCCAATCCAGTATCCATCAACATACTGATTTGTAACCATATATCCGTTTTCGTTGAAGTAGTACCATTTTCCACCAAGAATGTTGGCAGAAAGTTTGGATTTTATTTAAGTTTGGATTTCTAATTTTGTGATTTTCTCTACTCCCCATAAAATACCTCCTGTTATTTTGTAATGTCGTATCTCTTATATCTGCGGATTGCGTAAAATAACCAACAAATATATAAAAATTATATATTTTCTCAGCTTTATAGTGTAGGTGACATATGTCTCTTTTCACTAAAAGACTGTCGTATATTACGACATTTTGAGATTTATATGGTTTTCAAGTTCAAATTAATGCTTTATACTCAATATTACATATTAGAAGCCATTGGAACTTATAGTAACTTATTAGAACTCCCCACATGTCATCCCAAGCAAAGCAAAGAATCTCTCTATATTTCAGAGGAAAAGATTCTTCGGGCTAATAAACTCATAATGACATGGTAAAAGTTGAAATATATATGGGATGTTTGGTAATATAGAAATGTATTACATTCAGAGGTATGTTATGAATCAGGATAATAATGAACTAAATAACGTCTTACCAAAAGGAAAGTTCAACAGCTTTATTCTCCCTGTTCTGATGCTTTTTTTATACAGCTTTACCTATTCTATGGTCTTTTCATTTTATAATGAACATTCTCTTATCCTTCTTTCAGAGGATACAAGTTTCTTCCACTACAGGTTAATACAGCTGTCCTTTACAGCAGGGCTTATCATATACGGACTTTTTCTTTCTATAAAGAAGCTAAATGTCATATTACTTTCCAGAATCTCAGCTACTATCACACTACTTACCGCTCCGTTGATTCTTCTGGTTTACTATGCCGATATTCCAATCCTATTCCTCGCTTCTATATATGTTCTGACCTTCCTTATTGGTATGGAATGTGTTTATCTGAATTATATGATTGTTTCAGAGTATAGAACCCTGAAAAGAATCGGAATAATAAATGGTATCAGTCTGTCTTTATCTATTACTCTTCAATTTCTGATTCAAATGATTGGAGATAATCTGATTCTCTATTTCCTATTAATTTCCTGCTTTGCTCTGGCAATTCTCATATTTACCAGAATCATAATTGTTGATGAAAAAAAGACTTCTCTTCCCACTTTTTATCAATTTGATTTTCAAAAACTCTTGATCATCAGTTTTATCATAATATTCCTCCTTGAGGTTCTGGGAAACTTTCTGACCTATTCGCTTATACTTGGTCTATCCAGGGGAAATAATATAGTATTTGCCTCACCCAGACTTTTTATGATCCTTTCTTATCTGATAATGGGTTTTGCTGCTGATATCAAAGATATGAAATATATTCCTGTCATTACCTTTACTGGTATTCTGATTGGTATACTGAATCCCATACTTTTCCGTGATGAAAACTATCTCTATTTCAATACCTGCATTTTTTATATAATCGCAGGTATCATAAACAGTTTTCTGGTCCTGAATATGTGGAAACTCGCAAATGGCCGAAAGTTTGCTCCACTAATAGCTGTTTCCGGAAGAATTATAGATTCATTGTTCACCTTAATATTTGTCTCACCTATTATTTCCGGACTTCCGCTCCCAGCTTCTATAGGTATTGAACTGACCATAATTATCATCGTACTGCTGCTATATGTATTCACAGGACAGTTTTCTTTCGTGCCTCAGACGCATATTGTTGTCGATAATATATCCCCAGAGCTTTTTGCAAGACAATATGGATTCACCAAGAAAGAAACCGATGTATTTATCGCAACACTTAATCATAACGGAAATGCCTCCGAACTGGCTGATTATCTATATATTTCCAGAAGTGTTCTTTACAAAAACTTTCAAAGGATACAGGAAAAAACAGGACAGGATTCCTACCAGGGAGTGAAAAATCTGTATTATTCAACAAGAATACCAAACAAATTCTATGTAGAAGATAACGTAAAAGTAGCCGAAGATAACTTTGAAGTTGAAGAAAATCTTAAAACTATTATCACAGAAAAGAATGTTCCTGATATCAATCTGGAAAAGACAATATCGAAAGAGTCCAAATCAACTAGCGATATTTTGGAAAGAAATGAAACTGGAAGCAAAAAACCAGTCAATTCTTCTTCAGAGATGGTAAAAAAAGAAGCCTTAACAACCGAATCAGAAGATGATAAAGATGTGTATTCCAGTTTTGCCGAAAAGTATTCTTTATCACAGAATGAATTATCTGCTTTACAGCTTTTTATGGAAAATCCTGGAATGACGCAAAAGGATATGGCTGTAAAACAAGGAGTTACACTTAGAACCATGCAGCGTTATCTTGCCAATATTAAATCAAAAACTGGAGCCGCATCCCTGTCTGAACTTAGCAACATGGTGCAGAACAAGTAACCCCTTGGGAAGGGTCTCTGGTGAACTTCAGATTATGTATGAAAGATGCATTGCTTTCTGCATTCTCAGTATGTGACAGGGGGACAGGCACCTTGTCACATCACCCATGTCACCTGCTTTGTGAACATGTGACAAGGTGCCTGTCCCCCTGTCACATTACTTGAATGTAAAGCCAAGCATGGTTATATCATCAAACTGCATTTCACCGTCTGTGAATTTATCTACTTCATACTTCATTGCTTCAATAAGAGTCTTATTGTCGTATTTCAGATTCCTATTCAGAACCTCCAGCATCCTGTCTGTTCCAAAGCGGGCTGCATCATGACGCTTTGCCTCGGTCAGTCCATCTGTATATAAGAATATTCTGTCCCCTGACTTCATATCAAAGTTGATTTCCGGAAATGGCATTCCCGGAAGAAATGCTATCGGCGGACCATGCTCTGATTTTTCAATCGAGAAGCCTTCTGCTGAAAGCATTAATGCAGGGTAGTCATGACCGGCATTACATACATCCACATGGCCGGTTGAAAGATCAATTATAGCAAACCATACTGTAACAAAAAGTCCCGGAGAGTTGGAGGCAGAAATCTGGTCATCAACATATTTGATTATCTCAGATGGTTTTCCTCCCATTTCCGCTCTGGACTTGATAAGTATCTTGGCTATCATCACAAAAAATGCCGCTCCAAGACCTTTATCCGAAACATCCGCCACCAGTATCGCAAGATGATCATCATCTATCATAAAATAGTCATAAAAATCCCCGCCAACCTCCTGCGCAGGCGTCATGGAGGCATATATATCATAATTCTTCTTACCGGGTGAATCGGACAGATCCTTTGGCAGGATACCTTCCTGTATCTGGGACGCAATCTGCAGACCATTCTGAGTTCTTGCTATACTTCTCTCACGATGAGTTACAAGAATCATATAGTTTAGAACTATTGCCAGCATGGAAGCAGTCGGTTTCATTGACATTCCGAATTTGAAAAATGATAGTATCTCAGCCATGATCGGCAGAATCAGAAAAGACGCAGTAGTCAGCTTATCCCTGAGGGAGGTTTTGGTTTCCATGATTACCTCAACTATACCGGGAATCAAAGCTATATAGCAGAAGGTTCTGAATATATATAATGGCGCCCTTCTATATACTCCATCGGAATCTATACTAAAATAGATTGGAACAAATATATTTAATATACATATAAGGGAAGCAATTATATATAACAAAATGAACAGGCTTGTGCTCTTCTTTACCAGTTTGGTTCTTACATCCAGAATATTTACAGCATATATCCAGAAAAGAAGCCCCATAGTATAGGTATTGATATAAAGCAGCACATTTGAAACCATATTCTCCAGTCTTCTTTCAGGAACACCCTGAACAAGCCATGACCACTCATCCAGCAGAAGATTCAGTGATGAAGTAATAAGAAGACCGGAAAATGCATCAGTAATATTTCCATAAGCCTCATGATTATACATACAACTGTAATATATGATCAGGCAGACTATGATACCAAAGATTTCCGTGCCACAGGTAAAATCCCAGGATAGCTCCATTCCTTCTGGACCTCTGGACATAAAAAGGAAGATGGACCCGAGATGAAAAGCCCACATTATAATAAAGCCCAGACGAACATTGAATCGGGAATTTTTACTTAAATATGCGAGTATCTTTCTGTTCAAGATATACTACCTTCCTTTATAAACAAAACCTAACATTGTAATATCATCAAATTGTTGTTCACCGTCTGCGAACTTATCAACTTCTTTCTTCATCTTTTTCAACATCTGCTCACAGGTTTCATCAGGATTTGTATTCAGAACCTCAAGCATTCTGTCCATCCCAAAACGTTTACCATCTCTTCTCTGCGCTTCAACCAAACCATCGGTATAGAGAAATATACCTTCACCCGGCTTTAGGTCAAAGCTTATTCCCGGATACGGCATACCAGGTAAGAAAGCAATCGGGCAGCCATGAGGCGTCTTCTCTACCCTATAGCCTTCCCCTGTTCTTGAAATTGCAGGATAATCATGTCCAGCATTACATGCCTCTACATGACCTGTTCTCAGATCTATTATTCCAAGCCAGACTGTAACAAACATTCCGGCTTCATTTTCAGCAGAAATACGTTCATCTACATATGCAAGTATCTCGGAAGGGCTTCCACCCATCTGTATTCTGGTATTCATAAAAACCTTTGAAACGGTCATAAAAAGAGCAGCCGGAATACCCTTATCCGATACATCTGCTATAAGTATCGCAAGATGATCATCATCTATCAGAAAGAAGTCATAGAAATCACCTCCGACATCAAGTGCCGGTGTCATGGATGCTGCGATCTCAAAGTCCTTTCGATCGGGAAATGCATTCTCCGTCTTTGGCAGAATCCCTTCCTGAATATCGGCAGCAATCTCCAGTCCATTTTTCGTTACGGCGTATTTTTTTTCTCTTTTAGATATGACCACACAGTAATTTATTAAAATGGAAACCAGAGAACAAACCGAAGATATAGAGATTCCAAAAAGGAAAAATGATAATACTATTCCCAACAGAGGCAGGATGTAGAAGGTAGAACCCGCAACCTTTTCCTGCCATACCTCCTTGGATATGATTATATTACGGGACGCAACCGGAACCGGTATCAGATAGTAGATCATACTGAGCGGATAAAGAGCAGTTCTGCTGTAGGTTCCGGTTTCATCCACAACAAAATGAAAGGGTATGAACAAATTAATAAGTACCAGCACCGTTGCAGGTATGAAACAAATGATAAGTATTCTGGTGGTTATTTCTGTGGCCTTATCATTCATATTAAAAGCACTTACCAGATAGCTCCAGAACATAAATGCAACCACATAGGTATTAATATAAAGAAGCGCATTAGAGAGACGGTTAATCTCAGAAAATCTGGCTATTCCCTGCACCAGCCAGGCTATCTCATCCAGAAATATGCTAAACGAAGTGGATATAAGAAGTGTTGCAAAGACTGTCCTTACCGTGATATCCGATTCCCGGTTATGCAGAAATCCATAATAAACAACCACACTGGTAAAGAGAGCAAGTATCTCTATACCGGTGCTTATAGCCCATGCCGGCTCCATCCCATCGAAACCGCGAAGGATCTGAAAGAACATTCCAAGAGCAGCTAAACCAAAGGTAACATAAAAGCCACCATTGATCAGCTTTTCTTTTTCTATCAAAGCTATTAGTTTATCATTTCTTATATTTTTAACCATACTGCTTATTTTAATATACTACTTATACCACAGGTTATTATCACGAAGCTTTATATACCACCTGTTTTCAGATGTCCGCTTCATAAAGCCTGCCCTACTTTTCATTCTCGCATATTATTCTTCTATAATCAAATCCTTTGCTTACATCTTTTTCAATAGTAATCCATACTGCATTATCCGAAATAATGTCCCTTATGAGCTCCGCCCATTCTATAAGAACTACGCCCTCTCCTCCGGCGTATTCATAGAAGCCTGTTTCTTCCATCTCATCCACATCACCTACACGATAAACATCAAAATGATACAGCGGAAGCCTGCCCTCTGTATATTCCTGCAGAATAGTAAAAGTAGGGCTGGACATAGCCTCATCTACGCCTAGTCCCGCCCCAAAGCCTTTGGCAAATACAGTTTTACCTACTCCCAGATCTCCGCTGAGGCAATATACATCCCCGGCAGATGCCTTTAATGCAAGTGTTCTGGCATATTCATATGTTTCCTCAGCACTAAAGGATTCAAATATACTCATCTGATTTCTCCATCCTATATATTCAGAACTATCTCCCTGTCAGCCATTTCATACTGTCTGTACTTAACACCTGTCATATCAAACATCTTCTTGGATGCAATAGTGCTCTCTGTTCCGGCGTACTTATCTGACATATAAATGATCTCCGAGATACCACTCTGAATAATAGCCTTCGCACACTCATTACAAGGGAAGAGAGTTACATATACCCTCGCACCCTTCAGATTACCTGTTCCACGATAGTTAAGAATCGCATTTAATTCTGCATGACAAACAAAGATGTACTTACTGTCCAGAGCCGCCCCATCTCTGCCCCAGGGCATATCGTCATCATCACAGCCTCTGGGCATACCATTATAGCCCATAGAAAGAATACGGTTATCAGCATCTACTATACAGGCACCAACCTGTGTACTCGGATCCTTGCTTCTCTGGGCAGAAAGGAGCGCAATCCCCATAAAATACTGATCCCAGCTTATATAATCAGTTCTCTTGTAACCTATCACCTTTGGTGTATTTCCTTCCATAATAACCCCCTTGTTGAAAATGCATAAAACAACTAAACCATTAGACCACATATATACTGAACCCGTTTTTTAGAAAAATCCTGTTCAGTGCTACGCTGACTATACGATATGTCATTTAGGCATAAACAAAATACTGTTCATACCACAGGATAAATACATATATCATCCATATCTTCTTCATATTCTTTGCTGTACCTTCTTTATGGTCATTCAGAAGCTTCATAATATATTCCTGGTTGAAGTATCTGGCAGCAACCTCCCCCTCGAACTTCTCCTTGACCATATTATAATACTTATCCTGTCTCAGCCAGTCATTAAGCGGAGTGAGAAATCCCTTCTTCACCATCTTCGCAGTCTCATCAGGAAGATTTCTGATAGCCGCCTTACGAAGTATATACTTGGTTGTTCCATTTGCAATCCGGTATTTTGCCGGAATCTGCATAGCTACCTTCAGCATTTCCTTATCAAGAAAAGGTACTCTCAGCTCCAGTGAATTAGCCATACTCATACGGTCAGCCTTTACCAGAATATCCTGAACCAGCCAGGTCTTAATATCTACATACTGCATCTTGGATATATCATCTACATCTGCACATGCATCAAAATACGGCTTTGTATAGTAAGAAGGATCCTGTGACGGTATCTTCTTTCCCAGCACCTTATCCACATCACGATGGTTAAATACATAATTATTCCTGATATATCTCTGGGACATAGGGTACTTGCCCCTCATGAGAAATCTCTTTCCATGGAAATCAGGCAGCTTTGATGCAACAGCCGCAAGTCCGCTTCTTATTCCCTGTGGAAGCTTCATATATTTTTCAAAATCCAGCGGTTCATGGTAATAATGATAGCCGCCAAAAAGCTCATCGGCACCCTCACCTGAAAGTACAACCTTAACCTGCTCAGAAGCGAGCTTTGTAAGAAAATAAAGCGGTATGGCAGATGGATTGGGGAGAGGTTCATCCATGTAATACTGAATCTGCGGAGTCTTCTCAAAGAACTCATCAGCAGTAATCTTCTTGGAGAAATTCTTTACCCCCTCTATCTCTGCAAATCTCTGGGCATATTTAAGCTCCGAATACTTTTCCTCAGCATATCCTACAGAGAAGCTTTTAAGATCCATATGCTTCTTCATCTCGTGAACTACGAAGCTGCTATCAACTCCCGAAGAAAGGAAGCAGCCTACCTCAACATCAGCAGTAAGGGCATGAATAGTAGTAGAGCCCTTGAAGGTCTCATCTATAAGATCCGCCCAGTACTCCTCATCCTTTTCATTATCAATATTATATTTAAGCTCAAAATATCTATCCTGAGTGAGTTTACCATTTTGATACTCAAAATAACTGCCCGGTTCAAGTTTATATACATTTCTAAAAAGTGTCTGATTAGTTGGAATATACTCAAAGCAGAGGAAATCAGGAAGTCTTTCCTCATTTAGTTCCTTTACAAAACGAGGGTTTGAAAGAAATGCCTTGATTTCAGAAGCAAAGAGAAATACATTTTTATTCTCAGCATCTTTATTCAGATAGTAGAAAAATGGCTTGATTCCAAATATATCTCTGGCTCCAAAAAGCTTCTTCTCTACACTGTCCCAGATAACAAATGCAAACATGCCCCTAAGTCTGGAAAGCACATCCTTGCCCCATTCCTCATAGCCGTGAAGAATAGTCTCGGAATCAGTCTGAGTCTTAAAGGTATAGCCCTTCTCCAGAAGCTCCTCTCTCAGATCCTTGAAATTGTATATCTCACCATTAAATACCAGTACCTTTGTTCCATCAGCACTTGTAATAGGCTGGCTGCCTCCCTCCAGGTCAATGATAGAAAGTCTTCTGAAACCAAGGGATACCTCGTCATCCACATAATAGTCATCCTGATCCGGACCACGGTGAACTATTCTGTCAGCCATGGCACGAACAACATTTTCATTTTCCTTTCTGTCATTTACTCCGTCATTAACAAATCCCACAAATCCGCACATATTATGCACTCTCCTATATCATATTCAGTAACTATTCATATTTATAAACAGGAAATCCTTCTCTTTTATAGAGGTCTCACCTTTTTACCGCATTTCTCTATACTTGCCCTGGCGAGGATTTCCATGGAATCAACTATAAAACGATTATTCTTCGTAAGCTCGTAGTCACGATTTATAATGGAAAGCTCTGTACAGCCAAGAACCACTACATCACTTCCACGCTTCGCCAGATTCGTTATGATCCTGTTAAAGGTTACTATATCCACCGGTTTCCCGGCCTTGACCTGACCATATATTATCTGCATCAGGGCTTCGGCATCCTCCTTCTCCGGAACCACCTCCGAAAGACCGTATTTCTCTATATATTTTTTATAGGAACCCGATTCCAGCGTTCCCTCAGTAGCCAGAACGCCCACCTTTTTTATATCACGAACCTCACTTCTGGCATACTTTATCGTCTCATCAAGAATGTTGATAATGGGAACCTTAACCTCGCTCTGCACCTCATCATAAAAGTAGTGAGCTGTATTACACGGTATTACGATATAATTACATCCGCATTTTTCCAGAAGCCTTGCATTTTCCTTCATCTTCGGAAGAGGACTATCGTTGCTCTCCCCAAGTATAAATGCGGTTCTGTCCGGTATCTCGGCGTCATTCATAACAAGCGTCGGGATATGCTCCTGATCCTTATCAGCGTCCGTCATCTTAACCAGAAGATCCATAAAATATACAGTTGCCAGAGGTCCCAGACCTCCCAGTACACCTAGCAGCATACTACGTTCCTTCCTAAATTATTACCTCGATATTACTTTAATTATTTCTTTAATTATTTTTTCTTTCCCAGAGGCTTTGCATACATACTGAACTTACGAATATAGTTGAAATAATTTCCGTATGCATAATACTTGCTCTTCAGACTTCTTTCCTTTTTATAGAGAAGAGGTCTTGCCACATGACCTTCCTTCCAAAGCTGAAGCGCATGTCTCTTGAACTCACTGTCAGGTACATATTTCTTGATAACTGACTTTGGAACGACGGAATAAACATTTTCCTTATCCGCTACTGTATATTCCGGAAGATGATTATAAATATATTCATCTACTATCCACTTAACATGGTTGAAGCCGCTTCCGGTAACATAGAAATTGCTGCGGCCAAGCCTTACATTTATCTCGAAGAATTTGTACTTTCCGTCTCTCTCATCATACTTCACATCGAAGTTTGCAAAGCCGACATATCCGATATGCTCCAGAAACTTAGTTGCCGCTGCAACAATATCAGGATTCACTTCATTTACTATAGCAACAGGATTTCCAATAGCTGTTGGTGACGGATCCTCTATAAGTGTATGACCCAGCGCAGCAAAACGCACCTTGGAATTCTTATCACAGTAGCAGGTCAGAACTCTCATATAGGAGTCATCTCCCGGAATCATATCCTGAATAAGAAACTTATAATTGTAGTCGGTCTGCTCCAGGCGCTTCAGCATAGCCCTGAGCTCCTTCTCGTTATTAAACTTGAAGACCTTCTTCTTGCCCGCAAACTTGGCATAATGATACATGGCTGAGTTCGCCGGCTTAGCTATAACCGGATAATTAAAATCAAACTTCATATCATTTTCCTTGCCGCACTCATATACATAGGTCTTCGGATAATCTACTCCGATCTCTTCACATATCTCGTAGAATTTGTCCTTCAGAACTATCCGGTTCAGAAGATCTTCATCTATATATGGAATAATATAATATGGTGAAAGCTTGTCCTTATTCTCGATAATTATTCTTACATACCAGTCACCGCAGCCAAAGAGGATCAGCTTCTTTCTGCCTTCAAATTCCTTTCCAACCTCAAGCAACTTGCTAACTGCTATTTCATCCTTTTCCAGTCCCGGAAAGAATCTGTTCTCAATGAATGAAGAATCTGCAACATAACCCTTCTGAGACATACTAAGAGTGATGGACTTGATGCCATACTCCTCGTGAAAGCTCCTTGCCAGTGAATAGGCAGTTATATCAGAGCCAAGTATTACAGGAACGAATGGAAGATCATTAAACTTCAAAACTATTACCTTCTTTCAAATGTTTTCGCTTTTAAACGTAAAAAGTGGATATCACAGCAGACGCCACAATATCCACATAATTATAAATGTTAATATCTATTTATTCAAGAAAAACTACTCGCCAATCTTGTTTACAGCAACAGTAAGGCGGGAAATCTTACGAGATGCAGTATTCTTATGATAGATACCCTTTGAAGCTGCCTTGCTAAGCTCAGAAGTAGCAACCTTAAGTGCTGCTTCAGCCTCAGCCTTGTTACCAGCCTCGATTGCAGCCTCTACCTTCTTTACAAGAGTCTTAACCTTGCTCTTAGCAGACTTATTTCTCATCTCTCTTTTCTTGCTTGTAAGAATTCTCTTCTTAGCAGATTTAATATTTGCCATGTCTTTTACCTCCGGATTTTGTACCTGTTATGTACTATAAGTTATCTCACCGTATATCTAAGTACATATCCACGAAGTCAGCCGTCTCCCCCGCTTATGTGCTCCCGGACTCTACCTTTGCCAAGACACGGACAGCACCTGATTTTCAGTACCGGGCAGCTAGAATCCCTAAAATATACAGCAAATGACATAATAACAAAGTAAGGCTCACACGTCAAGCAGTTTTTTTGTGACAGGGGGACAGGCACCTTGTCACATGGTGACAGGGGGACAGGCACCTTGTCACATGGTAACAGGGGGACAAGCACCTTGTCACATACCGGTGACAAGCTTTACGATAAGATACTCTGCCGCATTTCCCTGAGTCATAACACCATTTAGTATCATGTTTGTTGCTTCGTGACACATATCCGTACACTGTATCAGTTCTCTATTTGTGTATGAGCCGGCTATTGCCATCAGTTCTCTCGCCGCAAAATCACGGATTTTAAGCTGCGAAGCTATCCCGTTTGCTTTCTGCCCTTCCGCCATTAGCTGCTTCGCTGCCAGAAGAAGGTTGTACTGTCTGGTAATCAGCCTGATGATATTATATGGATTCGCTTTCAGCTTTAGCAGATCATTATACATAACCAGAGCATCAGCAGGTTTTTTCTGAGATATCAGCGAACACATTTTAAATATCTTGTCTTCAACACTATTTGTGCACATAAGATCCACGTCCTCGTCCAGAACCACTTTCTTTGTGAAACAATAGTCATGAAGCTTATTCATCTCATTTTCAAGGAGCAGCATATTTACATCTTCTCCCAAGGCGTCCAGAACCCGGTCCGGCACCGTAACCCTTACCTTGACACCTCCCCTTGAAAGAAGTACACCTATCCACTTTTTAAGTGTCTCCCTGTCCGGAAGCTGGAACTCCAGCACAGAGGCGCCCGGATGTGTGCTTAGATGCTTAAATGCTTTCTTCGTCCTATCTACCGATGTTTCACAGAATATAAGCACATTTGAATCGGGGATACTCTGGATAAGCTCAGTTATTGAATCATCAGAGGTTTTGAAATGCCCGCTATCCTGCACGACAACCACATTATGCTCAGCAAAAAAAGGAAAGGAAGTAACAAAGTCACGTATCTCATTCAGATTATACTTTTCACTTGTGAACTTCTGACAGGACTCTTCACTATCCTTTACGCCAAGAGCATCCAGAAGCTCATCTCTCATCTGAGTTATAAGATACTCTTCCTCTCCATAAAGCAGATAAACCTTTGAAAATTCGCCGGTTGAAATGTGCTCTCTCACTGTCTTTATTGAATTATTAGTTGGATTTTCCGTTTTTTTCGTAGCCATGAATAAAGTATAAACTCTGATCTTAAGGTGTGCAAGACCTAATTCATGTGGCAAGGTACCTGTACGCCTGCATGTTGTGACAAAGCGCCTGACTCCATACATGTCGTGACAAAGTGTGGCAAGGTGTCTGTCTCCATGCATGTTGTGACAAAGTGCCTGTCCCCCTGT
>DGRT01000049.1:27539-33146 GCA_002391105.1 Lachnospiraceae bacterium UBA4381
AGGTGCCTGTCCCCTTGTCACATATGCGACTCTCTGTATGGGTTATCTTCCGTTGCATCAAATCCGTCCAGCAGGTACTCCTTCGGAATATACTTTTCATACTTCAGATCCATATAATAATTGCAGAATATTTCTTCAGCGTAAATGATCCTGTTCTTATTATTCTTATCCGCCAGCGCATACACAAAACCATTATACGGATCCGCATATACTGCCAGCAGCTCATGTGTAGTTTCCTCTTTCACGCTGTAATAGCCTATATAATTCGTAGAAGGATACTCCTTCAGTCTCTCCAGTTCCTTCGCATAGTCCTCATCATTATAGTCAACTACAAGATATCCCAGAAACTGACTATCCCAGGGATTATAATATACCATTTTGTAATCCTGAACCGTCATAGACTTTGTAATCTGCTCAGGCCAGATAGTTTCATCCATCCCCCATTTGATCCATTTCCGGTCAGAATCCTTATCCTCCATGTCAATATTAAATGACATATACTGTGCATATTCATTTACATCGTCATAAACTTCAACCTTTTCAAACATGGAGCCGATAAACAGTATCCCTATCAAACCTACAGTAACCAGCCATCTGAGGGAGCCAAGTATTACTACTGCTATAGTCGCTATCTTTATCCCCTTTGCCAACCCCTTTACCTTTGTTAGCCTGCTGATGGAGTATGTAACACAAAGTGTAATAACCGCCATCGCCACAAAGAAAAGTATCGATGTAATATTTACAACAAAGTAAAATGTATCAGAACCCGGAAGCCTTGGCGAAAGGATGATCAACACCAGTGAAAGGATCATTAATGAAAATGTTATGAGTTGGGTGCGTTTTAGTTTTTTGATCTTATCCCTGTTTTCCTCTGTGGAGGCTGATTCTCCTGCGGAAGTAGTTTCTTCTTGGGAAGTTGTTTCTTCTTGGGAGGTTGTTTCTTCTTGGAAAGTTGTTTCTTCTTGGGAGGTTGTTTTTTCTTGGAAAGTTGTTTCTTCTTTGAAGTCAGTTTTCCCGGCAGAGTCCTGCTTTCCAGCATCGACCGGCTCTTCTTTTTCAGGAACTACAGTTGTAGCTTCTTTAGATTCAGCTTTGATTTCAGAATGTTCTGATTCTGTATTTTCTTTTTTTACATTTTCTTCCATTTTTTCAGCCCTCGAAATATCTACTTATAACCTTCAACTTATTACTTCACAATCAGCGACTACTCTATCATAACTATATACTCAGGAATTATCACATAGTATTTCATCTCTTTTGCATCACAAAAACAGGTGACAAGGGGACAGGCACCTTGTCACCTGCTTAGTTTAGAACCAAAAGGTGACAAGGTGCCTGTCCCCCTGTCACTATATACAAAATACTGCATATAGTGGAACTGATTTAATTCCATCAGTATATCCGAAATTATTTTCCGATATTCTGATTACATATTTTGGATTGTACCTTGAACGATAATTATTCAAACTGGTAGATCTTTTATGCCTTCCAGATTTAATCTCTATCGGAATAATATCTTCATCTATTTCAGTAATAATATCTATCTCCATATTTTCTGCCGGTTTGTAATAATATATATCCTCAAACTTAAGTTTTAACTGACACAGAACATAATTTTCTATAACAGCACCTTTATATATATTACTTACATCCGCTAAAAGATCTTTATAGTTTAATTTACAAATACTACATAGCAGTCCCACGTCAGAAAGGTAAATCTTGAAACTATCAGCATTCTCATAAGCCTTTAACGGAGACATAGGTGAATCCAGCTTATTTAGCCTTATGATCATATCAGAGGATGTCAACCAGTCAATAGGGCCATAAAAATCTCTTTTAATCGCATTTAAACGAATTTCCTTATATTTAAATTTAGGATTATCACGTGCAAGCTGTCTTGGAATAGACTCGTAAACTGCATTAATTTTAGTTGATTCTGTAGCATTATTTACATATTTTGACATATCTGCCAGATAAGCCAATCTGATATATGAAAGAATCTGCCGGTCAGCCTTTAATACATCTTTTTCTGAGTCTAAATATTCTTTTACCATTTGAGGCATACCGCCAATCAAAAGATAATCATGGTATAAAGATAACGCTTTATTATGTATCCCTTCAGGTAGCTGTTTCATGGTCTTATATGCTTCAGTAATTGCATCTCGAAGCATTTCCTCCCCTGCGGCAAGTAGAAACTCTTCAAAGTCCATAGGGTACATATTTTTGATCTGAACCTTCCCTACCGGAAATGAACTTTGAAATCTCTTTAGCTTAACCCCCAACAAGCTTCCCGCACCAATAACACGGTAGTTTTTATCAGATTCACAAAAATACTTTAAAGAAGTAATTGCCTTTTCACTTTGTTGAATCTCATCTATAAAGATTGGTGTATTATGATCAATCGGTCTTCCAAGCATTATACTCAGATTCCGCAATATCGTTTCCGGGGACAAATCATCTTCAAATACAGAAATAAGGTCTCTATGCTCTTCAAGATTAATATAAACATAATCCTTATATTTATTTTCACAGAAGTACTTTATTATCCATGTTTTCCCAACCTGTCTGGCACCAATAACAAGCATGGGTTCCTGCACGCTTTTTTCTTCCCATTTTTCTAATTCTTTTATAAACTTTCTATACATAATGAACACCCCCCAACAAGATGAATCTGATTAGATAATATCATTATAATAAGCTTATTATCAAGAAATAAATGAAAACTTTCAGTTTTTTCGTATTATTTTTATGATTAGATTCTTTTTTTTGCCGGAATAAGTGCCGTTGTCAATATCGGATGAAATTCTTGAGTTTCCGTCCTTTTGACGGTCACTCATCAACATTTTCATTTGGTTATAGAATCTCAAAAGGCATATATCGGCTACTTTCCTACGCCAAAGAAGGTGTCCGCTTCTGGTTCAAAACGAAGCGCCCTAAGTATCGACAACTATGCCTTAAATTAATAGCATGATATTCTAGTCTCATATTTACGAGATGCCCTGCATCGCAGGGCTTATTAGAGTACTCACAAATGTAAAATGCAGCTAAAGTCTGAACAAAAAACCGGCTACAGAACATATGCTCCGCAGCCGGTTCAATGTAATTATTATATTTGATCAACTTTCCAATGATACTATTTTCTTCCTGTCAGCATAATCAATTTCCGATGGTACTTATAAGATTTCTAATTTTCATAAAGTCACCGGTATCATGATTATAAATGTCCATGTCTTCGCGCCAGTATCCGTCATTGTCAAAATAGCAGAGCCGTCCATCTATGACAGCCACGCTGGATCTTTCATAATAACCGTCATTTCCATACCACCATTTTCCGTTATCACTGTGCCATGAATACACTTCACTTCCACAAACACCGCTATCATCCATATAATAGCCGTCGTAGTAAACATCTACATGAAAATCTTTCATTGACCCGGTGCTAGATTCATAGAGATTATCGGTAAAACTGTTATACATACATCCGTGGTTGTCAAAGCTGTACCACACGCCATCAATGTATCTCCATCCAACGCACGCCTTGCCTGAGTCATCTCCATATGCCCAGTACTCCATCCAAGATGCATCCTCATTTCGATAGTGTATCCATCCATTTGTCAACATCCTTCCACTGTTGTCAAAAACATAGTAATCAGGATTATCTGAACTGCCTACATTATAAGTATCTCCCGATACCATGAAGCCACTGGAATTTATATAGTACCAGTCATTCCCATCTAGCAACCATCCTGTCTTAAGGCTGTTATCATCAGCGACATAGAACCAGAATTTATACATGTTTTCCTGATTGTATATATTTAGAGTGCCTGTAACCCCAGTAGTTGAGATAACGTTCCATCCCTTCTTTTCAATCCGGTATCCATCCTTATCAAATGCATAAAGTACATTATCGATCTTTCTTATACCGTAATCCATATCTCCACATTTTAATACTGTCCCGTCATCATTAACAAAACGTGTTCTTCCATCTGCTGTCTTCTCCCAATGCCAGCCATCCACGTTGTTACTCAGAGACTTGTCCCTTGGATAGTTTGCAGCCGATACTTTACCATTACCCGGCACATATAATATAGATAATATCATTGCTGCAATTGTGACAAAACATAAAATACCTCTTCTCATTACCTCCTTCATTTTACCCTCCTTAAATTGTTTTTTTACAGATACTGAAAGGTATCATCCCCGTCCCAGCAAGAACAGATATCTTCTTGTATCAGTCGCAGTTTTATAATTTATGCTCCCAATTCCTTGATGTGGGTGTCAAAAGTCGGAGTTTAAAGGCCGGCTTCTGATATAAGGTGACAAGGGGACTGTCCCCTTGTCACATTTCAGATTGGATTAATTCCAAGGCTGCTTCTTCATACGATGCCATGAACCGAGCCGCCAGCCGTTCCGCAATTTTTGTATCTCCGCAAAGTATCCGCAACTGGTTTTCCGTAAGACGATTCATCCAATCCCTCCATAGTGTTGCTCCACATTCTCCATATCCATGTGCCAGAAGCTCATTTTTAACATATGCATACACCACTCTGTTATCCTGAAGCGCACATAAAGGTGGTGTATAGCTGAGCGAATTCTTTGTATCTGTCCATCTATATCCAGTCGCATATGTGACAGCAACAGCCTGAGCCCGCGCAAAAGCAGAAATATTGAAGCAAGTGTCCTCTCCGATGCGAATAGATCTGTCTATCCCCTTAAAGATGTTTCGGGCAAGTTCAGTGCGAAAAAGCTTGTCGCACATGCTGTGGGATATGGTCACAGCATTTTCCCTTCCTCCAAGCATTCGCTTCCAGATTTCATTCATCTGCGAGCCGTAAGGGAAAAGTCCTTTTGATACTGACCAGATACGTTTTTGCTCCATTTTTACTTCATCTGAATCAGTGCAGGTTCGGTCCCAACAATTCGCCCCAGCGATGATGTCTGCCTTGCCGTACGGATCCACCTGATGACCTCCTGTAACCAATGATTCAATCCAAGTGGACTCCACACGGTCATCTGCATCTGCAAAAATAATCCAATCCCCACAAGCTTCTCTTGCTCCAGCCGACCTTGCTGCAGTTGGACCCGCATGACAGATAGACAAAGCGCGGACATTTGCATGATGCCGAGAAAGTTCTTTTATGCATGCAAGCGTGCCGTCGTCTGATCCGTCATCTACACAGATCACTTCAATGTCTTTCAGCGTTTGCGATACGCAGTCCTGTACCAGATCAGGCAAAGTAGCTTCCGCATTGAACGCAGGAATCACGATGCTGATTGCAGGTTGCATTCCGAACACCTCCGCTTAACTTATTGACCATCCACAATCTTTGCATCTGACTGCATGGCCATAGCAGCCTTTCCTTGCTGAATAAGTTTCAAGATTTGTGCTTCCGCATTGTCTGCATCTTGTGATTCCTCTTGTCTCGTAATCCATCATACCGCCATTGACCATTTCAAGCATGTCCGGAGAAAGATCGATTTGGCTTTCCTCTGCAAAAGCACTGATCTCTTCGCTTGTTTGAGAAGCTTTGGCTTCTGCAAGTTGTTTTTCAAGATGTTCGCTGTTATTTTCCATAGGTATTACCTCCTCGTTTGTTTTACAAATCA
>DGRT01000052.1 GCA_002391105.1 Lachnospiraceae bacterium UBA4381
TTGATTATTGCATCTGATACTTCTTTTGTTATGATTCCATCTAAAACCATTTGCTTAATACGATCAATATCCTCAGCTTTACCCTCAGCTCTACCTTCAGCTCTACCTTCAGCTTTGCCTTTAGCTTTACCCTCAGCAATGCCTTCGGCATACCTTTCGTCGCCTATAGCCTGCAGGGTTTCTTCTTCGTTATATTCAGTGATACACATATCTGTTACCTCCGCTTTATTGCCTATTAGATACGGTTTCAGGATAAAGCTGTCGGACATTTCATCAAGTGCTTTGTTAACAGCATCACCTATTTCCAAAGTATGACTATATTCCCGTATCTTATCTATAAACCATGAGTACTCACCTAATATTTTACATTTTTCAAAAAGCTCTATATTCTTTCCATGATTAATATTAATCATTTTTACATTTACAGAAATGTCAGGTTCAACACTATCTGATTTACTGATAAATGAGTCAGACAGTTTAAGAATAGTATCTTTTATGTCTTTTGCTCCGTTATAAAAGACAACAAGCCTTGGCTTGGGAAGTTTTATTATCTTGCTACTATAGATATTCAGCTTATTTGTTTTGATATACTTGTTGTAGAGCTTTGAAACATAAATAAGCTCTCTTACAGGCATGTTAGGATTAAATGAAGACTGCTGCTCATATACACTAAGAACATCCTCAATGATCAGTGCCACATCATTCTTCATACCCATGTATAAAACATTCTCAATAGTAAAGATCTGTACATCATCGGGATTTGTATAATCGGTGCCATTGATGGCATTGTACAGATCAAGGGACCATTTTTTGTTTTCATCCTTACCGAAGATAAAACAGAAAAGCCTATCCTTATGCTTTGGGTTAATTGTACTCATATCCTACCTCCTATTATAACATTAATATTGAAAATTAGCATTCACTTCTTGGTTATGCAATGCATACATTATATCACACTGTGAAAAGTTATGCAATGCAAAAAATATTTGATAATATGATATTTATTGGAGATGTTGATACTTGTGTGACAAGGTGCCTGTCCCCCTGTCACATGGTGTGACAAGGTGCCTGTCCCCCTGTCACATTGTTCATGAAAAATGAAATTTCCTATTGACATGAAAAAGACGTAGTCGTATAATGCGTTCTTGTAAATCGAGAGTGCGAGTTTTCGTGAACAAAACATAAGGTGAAGATGATGAATATTTCTATAATCGATAAAGATATTCTTCTTGCAATTCAAAAGTACGGTTTTGAAAATCAGAGAAAGCTGATGTCAGATTCCGGCTACTCAATAGGTTCTGTTAATAAATCCATTAATACATTAATCGAAGAAGGGCTGCTTGATAAGGATACCAGGCTGACACGAAAGGGAAAGAGCTTCATAGAAAAGCAGAGTCCGAAAAATGCAGTAATACTTGCTGCCGGCTATGGTATGAGGATGGTGCCTATCAATACAGAGACCCCTAAGGGAATGCTTACAGTAGATGGTATTCCACTTATAGAGAGAACTATCAGTCAGCTCCATGCGGCAGGTATCGAGGATATCACCATGGTAGTAGGCTTCATGATGGAGGCCTATGACTATCTGGTGGATAAATATAATATCAGGATGATATATAACAATGACTATTCGACAAAGAATAATCTTCACTCTCTGGCTCTTGCGGCTGACAGACTGGACAGGACTTATATAGTTCCATGTGATATATGGAGTGAGACCAATCCTTTTTCTGAAAAGGAAGTATATTCCTGGTATATGGTCAGTGACATTCTGGATGAGGACAGTTGGATAAGAATTAATAGAAAGTCGGAACTGGTTAAGGTTGACGCAGACCGGAAGCGGGACGATCTGGAAAAATTCGGAAATAAGATGATTGGTATAGCCTATGTTGCAGGTGAAGAGGCAGAGCTTCTGAGGGAAAAGCTTCTGGAGATGGACAGCAGTCCTATGTATGATGAGGCTTTCTGGGAGGATGCAGCATTTAAGAAGGATCGTATGTATCTAAGTGCAAGGCTGGTTTCTCACAGTAAAACAACAGAGGTCAATACCTATGAACAGTTAAGAGAACTGGACAGTGACAGCAGGAATCTTGAAAATGATGCAATAAGCGTTGCTGCAAATGTATTAGGTGTAAATCAGTCGGAGATAAAAAATATCACGGTTCTCAAAAAGGGTATGACAAACCGATCATTTCTTTTTAGCTGTAAGGATGACAAATACATCATGCGAATCCCCGGAGAGGGAACAGACAAGCTGATAGACAGAAATATGGAAGCTGATGTCTATGAGGCAATAAAGGGAAAAGGAATCTGTGATGACAATGTATATCTGAATCCCGCAAACGGGTATAAGATCACAAGATTTATCGATAATTCGAGAAACTGTGATCCGACAGATCAGGCGGATCTCAGTATGTGTATGAGGAAGCTTAGAGATTTCCATGATATGAAGCTTTCAGTTCCCCACACCTTTGATATATTTGCCCATATTGACTATTATGAGTCTCTTTGGAACGGAGCAGCTTCGGTATATAGGGATTATGAGGATACAAAGGAAAAGGTATTATCACTAAGAGGGTACATAAGCTCGCAGGATATAACCTATGGACTTACTCATATAGATGCCGTTCCGGATAACTTCATGATCGTCGGAGACAAGATACAGCTTATTGACTGGGAGTATGCAGGAATGCAGGACAGATTTGTGGATCTGGCTATGTTCTCTATATATTCTCTATATGACAGAAAACAGGTGGATAATCTGATAGATACCTACTTTGAGGTGGCCGGAGAAAAAACTGATGAAAATATCAGAACCAGAATATATGCCTACATATCAATGTGCGGACTTCTGTGGAGCAACTGGTGTGAATATAA
>DGRT01000058.1 GCA_002391105.1 Lachnospiraceae bacterium UBA4381
TTCGAGGAAGTTACTGTTAAGGCTAAGGTTGCTCGTAAGGATGCTGACGGAAAGCGCGTTAAGGAAGTTGTTGACGGTAAGAAGGTTACAGTTTATGACGAAGTAGAGAAGACAATCAAGAAGGATAAGCCTTCAAGACTTGCTGCTCGTCGTCAGATCCTTGCATACCTTTACCCTGTAACTGAGGTTCCAAAGGAGAAGGCCGGACAGAAGAAGAACACAAAGAAGGTTGATCTTGCTGCAAAGCTTTTCGATGAGTACGGTGCTAAGTATGCTACACGTAACGGTGGTTATACACGTATCGTTAAGGTTGGTCTCAGAAAGGGTGACGCAGCTATGGAAGTTCTCCTTGAGCTGGTTTAATCTTTCAGATCAAATAATACTTGATAAAAAAAGAATCGTCTTTGACGATTCTTTTTTTTTATGTCATATAAACGTAATAAGTATATTTATATATAAATGTTATACTTAATGAGTAGAAATCTATAATTTTAGGGGAAGCTATTCCCGAAATGAGTGGAGTGGGTATGAAATATAAAAGTATGATAAAGAAAAGTTTGTGTGCTGTTTTGATCGCAACCATATTTATCATGAATTTTGCTTTTATGATATCAGCGAAGGATCGTAGTATCAGGATATCCAGTGTCAGGATAAAAGTGGAAGATTATCTAAGGCACTATGAATACGAGAATTATTCCTCAGGGATGCCGTCTATATCTGAGAATGATTTTACGGTATCAGATAATGGTGAATATGACATAGATAATGTTTCCTGGTATGGAGACAGTGGATATGGTGTATCTATGACACCGTATGTTGAAATATATCTCACTGCAAACGAAAAAGAGCGTACAAACGATAATTATACATACTATTATTTTAGTGGAACCTATGATAGTTCAAATGTACATATCAATGGTGGTTCTTTTGTTTCTGCAAGGCTTGAAGGAAATTATGGTCTCAGAGTTATAATTGCCCTTAACGGAATCAAAGGAACCTACGCTGCACCTTCTTCACCTGTTTGGAGTTCCTATGTCCTGGGCAAAGCATCCTGGAATGCACCGGCCGTTTCCTCGGGCTATTACAGAGTTAATTTGTACAGGGACAGCAATAAGCTGACTTCAATAATAACAGATCAGACCAGTATCAATCTTTATCCATACATGACCAGAGGTGCGGCATATTATTTTGAAGTAAGTACGGTTCCGTATACTAATGTTCAGCAAACCAGCGGTAAAGAGTCTGAGAAGGTCGCATCGGAATTTCTTAACATTTCACAAGAGCAGGTATCCGATGGTGCAGGTCAGTATCCGGATTCAACATACATATTAAATTCTAATTCCGGATCATATTATAATTATGCAACTACCGGAGTGGCAGGCTACAGCACCTCTATAGGTAATCTGTCAACCTCTGCTCAAAACGGAACTTATGATTATAACAACTCCGGTGCATCATTTACGGTATATAATTCCGCAACCGGACAGACTACTACATTGCCCGGACACAGTAGTGCAGAAGTATACAACAATGGTGGCAACACATATAACTCTGCATCAGGAAGCACATATACAACCGGTAGTTGGTATAAGCAGGGAAATTACTGGTATTTCAAAACATCCCAGGGAACGCTTGTGGCAAATGACTGGCTTATATGGAAGAACGCCTATTACCGTTTTGATTCGGAAGGCAGGATGGTTACCGGCTTCTACAATAAAGATGACTACAGAACTTATTATCTTTCACAAAACGGAGACATGAAGACCGGCTGGGTAAAGATCAATAATGCCTGGTATTACTTCAATCCTCAAACCGGTGAAAACTATGGTCTGATGTATAGAAATAATCTTGTCACTATTGGAGATAAGGCCTATTTCTTTGATGCAGAAGGCAAGATGGTAACCGGCTGGGTATTGATAAAGGATGGATATGAGAACGATCAGTATTATTATTTCTATCCTCAGAAAAATGCTAATGATAATAACTATGGTCATATGGCAAGAGGCACAACCGTGCTTGGCAGCTATCAGTTAGCCGATGACGGACATTGGATTCATTAAAAACTAATGGATTCGCTGAAATACTGATAAGTCGCTTTTATTGCACAGATGAATCCGTGAAAAAATGATAGATTCGCTGAAATAGTGATGTGACCTATAAAAATATTACAGATGAATTCACTAAAAACTACTGATGTATTAATGGCAGGCCATTTAAGGTCTGCCATTGTATTTTATGCCTATTTTTAATATACTAAACTAGCTGAAAACTATAATTTTAGAAATGGTTGACTGATTCCGGTCAACATATTTAGGTGAATAAATTGAAGATCATTGAAGCACTTAATCTGGTTTATAACTACATACGAACCGACGAAAATGACAAGGTTGTGGAAAGCACCAGAGCTCTGGATGGAGTAAATGTCTCCATCGAGGCGGGAGATTTTGTGTGTGTTTTGGGCCATAATGGTTCAGGCAAGTCAACATTGGCAAAACTTATCAATGGACTTAATCTGCCGTCTGAGGGTACCGTTCTGGTAAGCTCTAAAGACACCAAAAACGAACAGCAGCTTTGGGATATAAGAAAAGAGACCGGAATGGTTTTCCAGAATCCGGATAACCAGATTATTGCCTCAGTGGTGGAAGAGGATGTTGGATTCGGGCCTGAAAATATAGGAATTCCCACAGAGGAAATCTGGAACAGGGTAAATACTGCCCTTGAAGCCGTGGGAATGACAGCCTACAGGATGAAATCTCCCAACAGACTCAGCGGCGGTCAAAAGCAAAGAGTGGCGATTGCAGGAACTATGGCAATGATTCCAAAGACTATAGTCCTTGATGAGCCCACAGCCATGCTTGACCCCACAGGACGTGCAGAAGTAATCAGAACCATAAAGGAACTCAACAAAACCCAGGGAGTAACGATCATACTTATAACCCACTACATGGAAGAGACTGTCGACGCCGACAGAATCATCGTCATGGACCAGGGAAAGATCGTAATGGACGGCACTCCCAAAGAGGTGTTTAAAAATGTTGAAGAGCTTAAGGCGATCCGCATGGACGTGCCCGAGGTCACCGAGCTTGCCTGGAAATTACAGA
>DGRT01000002.1 GCA_002391105.1 Lachnospiraceae bacterium UBA4381
CTCTCTCACCCTATGAATAGTGTATCTAAGGCGTCTCGTTCGTGAGGCGCTTTTTTCTTTGTCTTTTCAGATTATATATCACTGAAAATCCATTCGGTTTCCTTTTTATCTGTAAATCTATTCCGATATTCTGTTTCTGACATTTATAAATGTCGTTACCAGTTCCTCCTCCGGCGGTGGAGTGATAAGACTGACCAGTGCTATAACCAAAAATGTAAATACCATCGAAGGTATGACCGAATTCACTCCCAGCAGGTCGCACAGAGATATCTTCTCCTCATCAAGACTAAAGAGCGCTGCATATTTGAACACGGGAACGCTTACCATTCCTGATATAAGACCGGCAAGACACCCGAATCTGTTCATTCTTTTCCACGCAAGGGACATAGAAACCGTAGGTGCTATAGAGCATCCAAGTGTTGCTATAAATACCAGCACAATGTTAATCGATAGCTGCTGCATATAAGCATTTACAAGAAATATTACAAGCCCTGTCATAACCGAGCATATAACTATATTACGGTCTTCGTGCTTATGGCTTACTCTTATAAGACGGCCTTTGTTCAGAATATCTTCATATATACAGACTATACAGATATGTAATGCCCCCTCTATAGTAACCACAAATCCCAGAACTATCATTATAATCAAAAGCACGCCAACCGTCTCACCGGCACTTCCGGACTGTCTGAATCTGAAATAAAGCAGGCTTATATATTCAGAAAGAGAATTGGTAAGTCTCTCAGGGAACAGATATCCTCTGGAAATAGCACCAAAAAATGCAGCCGCCACAAATTCCATTATCGCAAACAGCATCATGACACGTCTGCCGCTTATGATGCTTCTGGCATTTCTCACAGTGAAAAATGTACTGAGAAAGAAAGGCGTACCCGAAGCCAGAAGTCCCATGGATATAAGAGATATATAATCCTGAACTGTAAGCGGTTTTTTGTCATGAAAAAGCACATTCATATAATCACTTACACTTCCGGTAATATCTATTTCCATCATATTTCTGACTAGTCTGCCAATTCCCGCAGAGCTATACATATATATATCAATAATTATAAGAATCAGAAGTATGGCTACAGCTTTATAGGGAGCTGTTCTGGTTATCCCGATCATGCCAAGAAGCCCTACCTCCAGGGAAAGTATCATAATGATAACAAATGTAACCACACTCTGGTTATATCCAAAGATCATATTTATGATAAAGCCCAGCTCTTTTACCAGTAAGGATACGATAACAACTGAAAGTATGCTTATCTCAATAGCAGAAAAAACTCTTATATAATCCAGAGAACCGCCAAATCTGTAGCTGAAATATCCCGGAAGGGACATAATATCCTTACCGCGTCTCGCGTATCTCATCAGCTTAAAGGAGACACTGCTCCACACAATCATCATGCAAAGGAGTACGCCAAAATACTCCCAGAATACCCCTGCCCCAAACAGGTACAGATAAAACGGAAGTAATATGACACCGGTAAAGCCGGTCAGAAATATTGTGGATGTAAGACCCAGTTCAACAGGTCTTGTATTTCCCAGTGAGAAGGTACGTATCTTCATCAGTCTCTGGTCTCCATAATGATCATGTAGTCCTGACAGGAAATGATTCCCTTATCCTGAACTATCTCATTGCTGACTCCCCGCGAGCTTGCCGCAGGAAGTGTGTAGTCCTCTATCTCATATTTAAAGCCCTTCTCTGTAAGGTGCTTCAGCTCGTCGCCATATGGAAGGACGGAAATATAATGATTCTTATAATCCCTATCCCTGTAATAAAAGGTGCTGTTCTTATATAGTATAACCTCACCTCTGGTCACTCTGATTTTGTTATTCTCATCCAGTATATAGGCATCGATTCCTTTTTCCTCGGCTGCACGAAGCATTCTGATACAGGAAAAGGTATGATCCAGCCTGCTTCCTGTAGCTCCCATCAGAACTATACTCTCAGGCTCCATATCGATAGCCCGCCGCAAGGTATGCTCTGTATCGGAATCATCTTTAACAGGATTCAGGATCTCTCTGTTACTGACAGCCTCCAGCTTCTTCTCATCTCCTTCGACAAGAGAATCATAGTCTCCCACCGAAAGTGAAACAGGAAGTCCGGCACTCAGGATGGTAACCGTCCCCCTGTCAACGCCTATCAGATAAGGCTCCCTTGTATTCTTATAAAGGCAGCAAAGCTGCTCTGTATTTACATTTCCACATGCAACAATAATTATATTCATATTATTATCTATTCATTATATTCTTAAAATCATTAACATTTTTATCTATATTTTCGCCAAATATAGCTGAACCGGCTACTATTACATTTGCACCGGCATCTAAAACATCTTCCAGATTATTCAGTGTAACTCCACCATCCACCTGAATATCAAGCTCCAGTCCTCTTTCTGCCGCCTTCTCTTTTACAGCCCGTATCCTGTCATAGGTTCCCTCTATAAAGCTCTGACCGCCAAAGCCCGGATATACGCTCATCACAAGAACCATATCAACCATATCCATGAGATCATATATACTGGAAACAGGAGTGTCCGGACTGATAGCAACTCCCGCCCTGATACCTGCCGCTTTAATAGCTGCAAGATCCTCCTTAATATGATTCGTTGCCTCTACATGTATAGTGAGCCCCCAGATACCAAACTTAGTGAGCACATCCAGATACCGTATAGGATCCAGTATCATGGCATGCACATCCAGTCTTGCATCCGGAACCGCCTTTTTGACATATTTTATTACCGGAGGTCCAAATGAAATATTTGGCACAAAATTACCATCCATAACATCCACATGTATTACGTCAGCACCCGCCCGAATCACATGCTTCAGGTTACTATCAAGATTTCCAAAATCAGCCGACAACATTGATGGTGCCAGAATATTCATTTCCAGTTCCTCCATTATATCTAAACTGTAATTCAAACAAACAGCGGCATCTACCTGTCATAGTAGAAGCCGCTGATTCCTTTAATTATCATCCCGGTTTAACACTGGTTACTCATTTTCATAAGATAAGGTCAGAGACTTGCTATACATATTGGATACATCATTTCCTTCTGCATCAACTACCGTAAAGGAAACTGTTCCATTGTTATACTGGAGTCCCTCGGCTGATCCACTTACGTCAAAGGTACTTCCCATCTGTGTTACTGTATATACCTGATGGTAACCATCTGTATCATTTACATATACGGTTACAGTTACATTTGTAGCCATAAGTGTTTCATCTGCAGTAGAAATAGTACCTGTTACCGTACCCTTATAGGTCTTTGATTCAGGACCGTTGCTGATCACTATATCAACAACTGTTCCTTCCTTAACCTGTGTATCTGCCGCTACAGATTGTCTTATAACCTGACCTTCAGGAACTGTTGAATCAAATTCATAGGTAACATTTCCAACTGTCAGATTGTTTGCCTCAAGACTTCCTCTGGCAACTGCCTCTGTAAGTCCGGCAAGAGCAGGAACACCTACTGTCTTCTCTTCTTCACCCTGACTGATGTAGATAGTGATAGCTTCCCCTGCCTTAAGCTTTGTACCCGCTGCAGGATCTGTCTTTATAGCATGACCGGATTCTATCTCCTCGTCAAACTTATAAGATCTTGTAGGCTTGAAGCCCTGCTTCTCCAAAGTATTATAGGCTTCATCCTCTTCCATATTATTTACATCAGCAACGGTCAGCTCCTCTGCTCCGGCACTGACTGTAATAATGATCTTGGTATCCTTGGCTATATCTGTCTTGGCCTCAACATTCTGGCTGATAACATAGCTCTGCTTTACATCTACAGAATATTCTTCTACAAATTCATAGTTATTAAGTCCGGCTTCCTTCAGATCCTTTTCTGCTGCTTTCTCACTGAGTCCTACAACATCGATCATCTTGACCATTGCAACTGCTTCTGTAGTTGCTTCAGTAGTCGAGGTTACCGAAACTGTTTCTGTAGTTGTTCCATCATCATCCTTCTTGTTACTTCCAAAATCAAACCAGCCCATCATATTTCCTATCATTACAAATACAATGATAGCAACTATAACAGCCGCTGCGATTCCGCCTATCATTACAGCCTTTTCAAGCTTAGGATCAACCTCTTCCTCATCGTCTCTTTCGGCAGTTACTTCATATTCATCGTCATCATCTACTTTTTTGAGACTACCCTTATTAGTTCTTCTCGGTTCCTGAACCGGAGCCGGAGGATCATCATAATAGTCCTCATCCTGCTGATTCAGAAGCGCTTCTATACGGCTTCTGTCCGGTCTCACCTCAGAGGATTCAGGTGTTCTGCCATGCGTACCCTGATTTCCATAAGCAGAGCCGCCTGCCGAACCATTATATGCAGCATTTGTACCTGCATCATAACCCTTCCTGGCACTACCATTCTTAATCTTCTCCATATCCTCAGGTGTAAATTGATGAGTCGGCGCACCTGTCATGGTTGAAGGAGCTACTATTATATCTATATTAGGATTATCCTTAACTCTGTTCAGATCAGCTATAAGAGCTGCCGCTGTAAGATATCGTCTCTCCGGCTTTTTCTGCGCCGCCTTCATGATTATCTTCTCAAAGCTTGGATAGATATCTGCATAAAGCTGTCTGGGCGGTATCATATCATTCTGAATATGCATCAGAGCTATGGCAACATTTGTATCGCCTTCAAATGGTACTCTTCCTGTTACCATCTCGTACATGGTTATACCGAGAGAATATATATCACTTCTCTCATCACTGTAACCGCCTCTAGCCTGTTCAGGTGAAATATAATGAACCGATCCGATACCGGTTGTTGACATAGTAGTTGAGGTAGCCGCCTTGGCTATACCAAAATCAGTAACCTTAATGTTACCACTCTTTGATACTATGATATTCTGCGGCTTGATATCCCTATGTATTACATGATGCTCGTGAGCAGCCTCAAGTCCTGAAGCTATCTGAATAGAAAAATCAATAGCCTGAGCCATACTCAGTCTTCCGTTCAGATTGATGTATTCCTTAAGGGTAATACCCTCAACAAGCTCCATGACAATAAAATATCTTCCATCGTCCTCGCATACATCATATACGCTAACAATATTCGGATGTGTAAGACCTGCTGATGACTGAGCCTCTGCTCTGAACTTTGATACAAAATTCTGATCAGAGCTATAGTCTGACTTCAGAACCTTTATAGCAACAAATCTTCTCAGTCTCTCATCCTTCGCACGATAGACTGTTGACATGCCGCCGGTTCCGACAACGTCTATAATCTCATATCTATCATCAAGTATTGTACCTGGTTTTAACATACTTTACCTCTTTTATATAGAAACTATTATTACGGAAATATTATCATTTCCGCCATAATAATTTGCTTTGTTAATTAGTGATGACACAGCATCATCAAGATCCGTGGAGTCCTGAACTATATCCCGTATCTCGTCATCCTCCACCATATTGGAAAGTCCATCAGAACACAGAAGTATCCTGTCTCCCGCCTTCATATCCACCTCAAAGAAGTCCGGCATAGCCTCTTCTCTGGAGCCCATGGCTCTGGTGATTATATTTTTTTCAGGATGATTACGTCCTTTATTTCTATCTAACTGACCACTGCGGATAAGCTCTTCAACCAGCGAGTGATCCATCGTTATCTGTTTTATATTGTCATCAACTGTATATAATCTGCTGTCACCTATGTTTGCCACATACAGTGTTTTATTCACAACCACAGCAGCCACCATGGTGGTGCCCATTCCGAGTTTATCCTTGTCTTTCTCAGCTTCCTTATACAGTTCATTGCTGGCATACACGAAGGCTCTTTTCAGAAGTGATATAGGGCTTCTGATGGTTGACTTTCTTATAAAGTCTATAACAACACTAATAGCATATCTGCTGGCAAAATCCCCGGCTGCATGTCCACCCATCCCATCTGCTACGATGTATAGATTGGGAAGAGGTCCTACCGGAGTATCGCTGACAAATATACTATCCTGATTATTACTTCGTTTTCTGCCCTTGTCTGTTCTACCAATAGATATCAAGGCTACACTCCATACTTTCTTCTAAGTTGTCCACAGGCAGCATCAATATCGCCGCCCATACCTTTCCTAATAGTAACATTTATTCGATTTTTTTCAAGTATTTTCTGAAAGTCAGATATATTCTTCCTGCCTGACCTTCTGAAAGACCGCTCCTCCACCGGATTTACAGGTATCAGATTGACATGATAGCCTCTGCCGCCAATAAGCTTCGATAAAAGCTCTGCCATTTCCATACTGTCATTGACGCCTTCCATAAGGCTGTACTCTATAGTTATCCTTCTTCCGGTCCTTTTAAAATAGTAATCAGTTGCCTCGAGAGTTTCAGCTATACTGTACTTATTAGCTATAGGCATAATGGTTTTTCTAAGCTCATCTGTAGGAGCATGAAGAGAGAGGGCAAATGTTATTCCCAGCCCTTCCTCTGCCAGTCTTCTGATGTTCGGAACTATTCCGCAGGAAGATACGGTAATATTTCTGATGCTGAGATCATACCCTTCGTGACTTGTTATGATTCTTATAAATCTTATCAGATTATCATAATTCTGAAGAGGTTCTCCTGTTCCCATCACAACTATATTGGATATATCCTCGCCTGTATCATTTATAACCGCATATATCTGTCCCAGCAGTTCACCGGCAGTAAGATTTCTGATACAGCCTCCGATGGTTGAAGCACAGAAGCTGCAGCCCATGGCACATCCTGCCTGGGAGGAGATACATACCGAGTTCCCATGATTATATCTCATAAATACTGTTTCTATCATCTGTCCATCTGCCATCCTGAACAGATACTTACGGGTTCCGTCCAGCTTTGACTCCTGATGAGTTACATAGGTGACCCTGGTTATATCCTGCGATATAATACTCCTCATATCCTTAGATATGTTGGTCATACTCTCCGCATCCATTACATGTTTTTTATGGAGCCACTCATATATCTGCTTCGCCCTGAAAGAAGGCCATTTTTTCTCTTTACAATATTCTGTTAATTCATCCAGATACATGGATGTTATCTCATTTGACAAAATTTTTATCCTTTCCACGAATGCTTCTTCAACTACTTTGACCTTTTCGCCAGCACCGCATAGTAGAAGCCGTCACTTCCGTCTATTCCCTGAAGAAATGTTCTGTCCTCCACAAGAGTAAAGTCGGCGCCTTCTTCTGACTCGAGAAATGCTTCCACAACCTGTCTGTTTTCTGACGGATTAATGGTACAGGTAGAGTAACATATCCTGCCTGAGCTTTTCACATAAAGCGATGCATTTTTAAGTATAATAAGTCCCTGCTGCGACAGTTCCTTTACTGTATCCGGCGTAACATGATATTTGATATCATTCTTACGTCCTATTATTCCCAGCCCTGAGCAGGGAACATCCGCAAGTACTACATCAAATCTTTCCGGCTCCGGTAATACTCTAAGCGCCTCATCAATAAGAGAGGCATCCTTTATCTCTATATTTATTCCGGGTCTATATTCCGTTCCAAGTCTATGTTCCGGAGAGTCCTGCTGTATTTTATTATTATCAGAAATATAAAACGGAAATCCCAGTCTTTCCGCATTTTCTGCAATTAGTGCTGTCTTTTTTTCAGAAATATCTCTGGAAACTACTACCGAGCCCTCTGACAGTTCATAAGCCAGCATGCTCTTTCCTCCCGGAGCACTGCAAAGATCCAGCACCCTGTCTCCCGGCTTTATCCCAGCGTGCGAAACTGTATATACAGAGGTCTCATCCTGAACGGTAAAGAGTCCGTCTTTATATCCAGGCAGGCGCGTGACCATATCGTAGCCCTGTATTCTGAGACATCTGTCTGTAAGAACTCCCGGCAGAACATTTATCCCCTTTTCCTCCAGCCTGACTTTATATTCCTCTCGGGAAGTCTTCATCGTGTTTATTCTGATAACTGTATCATGCTCCTGAAACTGATCCTCCAGTATCTTTCCTGCATTTTCCTTTCCATATGCCGACACCAGGAGGGAGCATATCCACTGAGGGGTAGAATATCTTGTTTCAAGTGAACTCATAAGATATGAATCCAGCTTTCCTTCCTCACTTGCTCTGGATATATTTCTAAGTATTCCATTTACAAAGCCTGAGAGTCCTGAGAAGCCCTTCATTTTCGCAAGCTCTACCATCTCCGAAACGACAGCCCTGTTGGGAATACTGTCCATATAGTGAATCTGATATATTCCCATCCGAAGGATTATCAGGATTTCTTTTTTTATTTTTTTATTCTTGCCTTTTTGTGAAAATTTAATTATAAGGTGATCAAGTGAGAGTTTTCTTTCAGTGACTCCCTCTACAAGACGAGTCAGAAATGCCCTCTCCCTTTTATCATCGAACTGATGAATCCTGAGTACGTCACCCAGCACTTCACTTACATACCTTTTTTCATCTTCCACCTTGTAAAGTATATCAAAGGCGATTTCCCGTGCATTCATATATTTATGCCCGCTTTCTTACCTTTTGTAGATATTACAGCTTTATCTTTTTGCTTTTTCTGTGTTTTATCTCTTCGTTTTATTTCTTTGTTTTATTTCTTTGCTTTACTTCTGCGCTTTATTACTTCACTTTATTTTTTTGCATTACTTCTTTACTATATATCAATTACTTCCTTGCTCTTTATTAAGCTTAGCCGATTTTATCGCCCACCTTCATTTTATAACCATTCAGATAAGCAACTGTATCCATAGGTTTCTTTCCCTCCGGCTGAAGTCTGGTTATCTTCAACCCACGGTCAGCGCATTTTACAACAAAATATGTCTTGGTAACCTCTATAACAGTTCCCGGTTCTGCTGACTCTGTAGCTGTTTCATCTGACTGATATATATCTACCACCTCAGAGCCCAGAAGCTTGACACTTTTTCCTGCTATGGCAGTAAAAGCACATGGCCACGGATACAGACCTCTTATAAGTCTTTCTATCACCTCTGCCGGCTGCCCAAAGTCAACCTGCCCCATGCTTTTTTCAAGCTTATGGGTATGAGTGCTTTCTTCATCATTCTGTGGGGTACTTGTAACATTTCCGGCTTCAAAATCAGCAAGAGTCTTAACAACAAGCTCCGCTCCCATGCGTGACAGCTCTCTGGTAAGCGACTCCGTTGTGTGCTTTCCGATGAGTATCCTGTCCTGACTTATGATATCTCCGGTATCGAGACCCTTTTCCATATACATTATAGTAACACCGGTTTCCTCGTCACCACATATTATACTTGTTTCTATAGGAGACGCACCTCTGTGTCTGGGAAGCAGTGACGCATGAATATTTATGCAGCCATATTTCGGAATCTTCAGAACCTCTTCTGAAAGAATCTGTCCATAGGCTGCAACTACTATAATATCAGGAGCAAGCTTACGAAGAACTTCTACTGCCTCCTGATCTCTGAGCCTTTCCGGTTGATATACAGGAAGTCCCAGCTCCTCCGCAGCTTTCTTAACATCTGAAGCTATTACCTTCTTTCCTCTTCCCTTTTCTTTATCAGGCTGGGTATATACACCTACTACATCGTAGCCAGCCTCGCATATCCTCCTGAGCGGCAGAACCGCAAACTCAGGAGTACCCATATATACTACTCTCAATTCATCATCCCCTATCCTTATCTATTATTACAGACCATCATATAACTTATCGGAACAAAAGGAAAGGTTTCTTATAAACTGTTCCTTATATGTCACTTCGCAGAACCGGTTCCGGAGACGAAAGTATCACTCGTCATTTCCTTCTCCATCATAATCCTCATCATAGTCTTCGTCGTAATCATCCTCATCAGGATTTGCCGGCTCAACCTTATACAGACCATCAATAGCAAGATCCTTATAAAGAATACCATCCAGATGATCTAGCTCATGGCAGAGAGCTCTGGCAAGCAGCCCCTCTCCCTCTACTGTGATAGGATTCATATCCCTGTCCAGTGCATTTACTATTACATGCTCAGGTCTGGAAACCTCCCCCTGAAGTCCGGGCAGACTGAGGCAGCCCTCAGGTCCTATCTGTTCCCCGTCCGATTCAACTATCTCAGGGTTCACCAGCGCCAGAGGATTTCCATCCATTACATCGATTACAACTATTCTCCTGAGTACACCAACCTGAGGTGCAGCCAGCCCAACACCATTTGCATCATACATAGTATCAAACATGTCATCTATAAGCTGGCTAAGCCTCTCAGTCATTTCCTTTACCGGTTTGCACTTCTTTCTGAGTACATCATCACCATCTTCTCTGATTATTCTGATTCCCATGTTTTATACCGCCTTTCTTTTACTTCGTATTATTATATCTATGTAATCACACTATCCTCACAGGATTAAAATCAAACTGAATATCCATATCCTTTATCTGCTCAGGAGCTAGCCCATCCACCGTCCCTGCCGGCTTTTCCTCTATAAGCTGGAGCAATCCCCTGAATGAATTATCCGCTTCTCTCGCTACATCACGAAGCCTGTCATGGCTTTCTGACTTGATATATATTACTCTTCTGTAAACATTATTGATCCTGTAAATACTCGCCTGAGCCGGACCGATAGTATCAAAAAGAATGCATTTCTCACCATTAGTTATACTGTCACTCTCTATAGCATGCATATACTTCTTAAGACTCTCCGCCACCTTTCCGGAAATCGACACAACCGCTCCCTCATCCGGACAGCTCATCACTATAGCCAGCAGCTCATATACAGGAGGAAAATGTAACAGCTTCCTGTAAGACATCTCATATTCATAGAAGGACTTATAATCCTGAGAAGCAGAGGTAGTTATAGCATAATGCTCCGGCTGATAGGTCTGTATGACAACCTGTCCCGGAAGAGCACCTCTTCCCGCTCTGCCTGCCGCCTGTGTCAGAAGATCATAGGTTCTTTCTGCAGCTTCAAAATCACCGTCAAAGAGTCCCAGATCAGCAAGTATATTTCCAACCACAGTGACCTTGGGAAAATCATGTCCCTTGACAATCATCTGGGTACCCACCAGACACTGAGCCTTTCCCTCACGGAATTTCTTAATTATATCACCATGACTGCCTTTGTTCATGGTTGTATCTCTGTCCATTCGCAGAGTCTTCACCTCCGGAAAAAGCTTCTGCACAGCCTCTTCCAGCATTTCTGTTCCTGCACCGCAGCCGCCGATCATATTGGACTGACAGGACGGGCATCTGTCCGGCATATTCTCTGTATGCCCGCAGTAATGACACATAAGTCTGGTCTTTCCATGAAGAGAAAGTGTAACATCGCAGTTCGGACACTTTATTACCTCTCCACAGCTCCGGCAGGATACAAAAGAATTGAAACCTCTTCTGTTGATAAAGAGCATCGCCTGCTCTCCTCTGCCGAATGCCCCCTTCAGCTTATCAGCAAGCGATCTTGAGATAATACTTCTGTTACCGGCTCTAAGCTCTTCTCTAAGATCCACCACTTCAACTTCCGGCAGTTCAGCGCCACGTACTCTTTCAGAAAGAGTAAGCAGCTTATATTCTCCATTTACAGCCTTATAGTAGCTTTCGATGGAAGGAGTAGCCGAACCAAGTACCACCCTGGCTCCCTCCAGCCTCGCTCTCTCGATAGCCACTTCTCTCGCATGATACTTCGGCGTCATCTCACTCTTATATGCAGTATCATGCTCTTCATCTATTATGATCAGCCCCAAATTCTGAAATGGTGCAAAAAGCGCCGACCTGGGTCCTATCATTATATGGGTTTCCCCGTTTCTGGCTTTCATAAACTCTCTGTACTTCTCACCCTTACTGAGCTGAGAATTGAGAATAGAAATCTTATCCTGAAAATAGCTGCTGAATCTGGCAACTGTCTGATATGTAAGAGCAATCTCAGGAACGAGTACTATAACATCCTGTCCTCTGGAGATTACCTCCTCCGCCATCTTTATGTAAACCTCAGTCTTCCCGCTGCCTGTCACGCCATGCAGCAGATACGTCTTCGAGTTATGTAAACCATTTAGCTCTGAAGAGGTGTCAGTCTGAGGGGGAATCGCAGTAACGTCCTTACCTTCTGACAAGGACTGTTCCTCCTTCATATCCCTGATAAATGTATCTACCACTTCCTGCTGCTTAGGCTCTAAGCTGTCTATAGGTCTAAACTCCGGAATACTGTCCCTCAGATCGATCTTCGACCTGGTTTCTCTGACCTTTTCCTTTACCGGCATGACTGTCTTCAGAGCTGTGATCATGGTTCCGCCATAATTCTCCCTGAGCCAGGCAGCCAGCAGTATCAGTTTTGATTCTACACTTATTGCTCCACTGTTAACTTCTGTAATTTTCTTAATCTTATCGATATCGTAATTAGGCTCCGAAGCCAGACCTATAACATAACCGGTCCTCTCCCTGTTCCCTTTTCCAAAGGGCACCTTTACTACAGAGCCAAGCTTTATATCCGAATATAGATCTTCAGGAATCATGTACCTGAAGGGTCTGTCAACACTTGACTCAGAAATATCTATTATTATATCCGCATATCTTTCCGACATCCTCTTCCTCCAGTATCTCACCTATAAGGTCTCTTTCATCCATATGATGCTGGACTCCGTTTATCTCCTGATAATCCTCATGTCCCTTTCCGGCAAGAATAATGACATCGCCCTCTCGCGCATTCATTATGGCATAACGGATAGCTTCCTTACGGTCTATGATATCTATATATTCCCCACCGGTAGGCTTAAGTGTTGAAATGATATCATTAAGTATCGCCTGAGGATCCTCAGTTCTTGGATTATCACTTGTTACTATACTGAAATCAGCATATTTTCCGGAGACCTCTCCCATCTCATATCTTCTTGTTTTTGAGCGGTCACCTCCACAGCCGAATACTGTAACGATTCTCTTGGGATTATACTCACGTATAGCATCCAGAAGTGACTTAAGGGCAACACCGTTATGAGCATAATCTATCATCAGGGTAAACTTATCAGAGATAGGAATCATTTCCACTCTTCCTCTAACCTTGATACACTCCAGTATCCTCTGTATCTCTTCAAAATGAACCCCCATGCAATCTGCTACAACCA
>DGRT01000175.1 GCA_002391105.1 Lachnospiraceae bacterium UBA4381
TATCTGTAGTTATCTTATTGGTTTTTAAATCAGAAGAACCAGTCTTCTTCCTGTCAGATTTTTTCTGAGGAAACGCGCCGGAACTGTTATCTGACTTATCATCAGACTTTCCAGCTTTACTTTTCGATGCTGCCCCGCCATTACTTTCTATAACAAACCGGTCTGGATCATATGACTCAAATATAAAAACAGCAGCAATTATCGGAATAATTATAGCCAGATAAGAACCATATGTATTCAGATTACCAAAGGTGGATATAAAAAGTTCCTTCTGTCTTGGTACCACTTTAGCTTTAAGTCCGAAAGGATCCAGTCCAAAATGCTGCAGAAAAGCTATAAACATCGATAAAGAAGAAGAAACAAAAAGGAATACAAATAATAATCTGCTGATATAAGTCTGCAATGATAGACATACGAAAACCAGAACCAGAATAAGCATCATGCAAAGCCCCATATATCTACCAGTAGAGCCAAGCCAGGCAGCTTTTTTATCCGGAGCAATAAAAAATGCGATAAGATTCGCAACAAAAAAAAGTACCGCCCAAAACTCCGGAAGAGCACCCGGTTTTTCATCAAATGTATATAATACAGATTCCGGTTCATAATATCTGATCATAAAAACTTCTATTACAACAGCCATCACCAAAAGAATGACATAAAACAGCCCTCCAAGCTCAAACACTTTGGCTCTGGTTCCGGTAATATCAAAATACATCCTATGCATATATATAGGATAAAAAGTCGTAATAAATATCAAAAAACAGGTATTCACAATATCAACCGGACGATTATTCCTGAATCTGTCGTAGCTTCTACCACTTTTTTTATTCGATTTTTTATTTTTATTATTCTCCATAGAAACTGATTATACAAACGAAAAACACATATGTCAAACATCATCATTAGTAATTAGATATATTTGAAATATACTAAAAAACATATATATAAAGCAGGAATATCCAAAGATACGCCTGCTTTACAGCTTACAATCATTCTTTATTCAGAGCTATGAGTATCTCATCACAGAAAGACGTTCCTCAAACTCATTAACAGGAAGCGGTTTATCAAAGAAAAATCCCTGAGCAATACTACAGAAATTAACTCTGAGCAGTTCAACCTGTTCTTCAGTTTCGACGCCTTCCACAACACACTTAAGCCCCATATCCTGAGCCATGGAGATAACATGTCTGAACATTACACTGGTCACACTCCTGTCACTTTCATCATCAGTAGGAAGAAAGCTCTTATCAATCTTAAGTACATCCCAAGGTATATCACGGATAAGATTAAGAGATGAGTACCCCATACCAAAATCATCTACAGCAGTTGATATACCTCTTTCTCTAAGACCTCCAACAACTCTCTTCAGATCCAGGAACTTTACGTCAGTGGTTGTTTCAGTTAGTTCTATCTCAATATATTCATGTGGGACATTATTCTTATCTATTATCGACATAATATGCTCAAGAAGATTAACATCTACAAGATGCTTTCTGGAAAGGTTTACAGATACTTTTACTACATTTTTACCTTCGTCCAGCCATCTTCTTATGTCCTTGCAGGTATGATCGAGCATATAGAAATCAAGAGCACAAATATCTGTATTTTGCTCAAGAATAGGAATAAATTCCATAGGTGGTATGATCTTCCCATCACGAATCCATCTGCAAAGTGCTTCTGCACCAACTATTTCTTTACTAAAAACATCAACTTTGGGTTGATAATAAACATGAAATTCTTCATTATGAAGTGCATTATAAAAGGATTGGGATACATGCTTCATATGATCACGCATCTTTTTCATTTCTTCATTATAGAAAATGATGGCGCCATCCTCCTGACGTTTAGCAATCGCAGAAGGCATAGTAATCTTATCCATAACGTCAGAGACTGAGTTCATCTTAAAATCATCAGGTATATCAAAAACACCAGCCGCGCAGCTTATCCTTAGTTTATTATCGGACTTTTCATCATATATAACATTAACACCGGAAAAAGCCTCTAATACTTTATCACGAACTGCGCCGGTAAAAACGCCGATGAATTTATCTCCACCGAGACGACATATGATACCATCCGATCCAATAATGTCACTCAGATAATTATAATACCTTTTCATGACGACATCGCCATTTGAAACGCCTATATCCTGATTAACAAGCCCAAAATTATGAATATCACAATGAAAAGCAGATTTGCCGGCAAGCCCTCCGGAAACATTTAACGTTTCAAGGTATCTGACAAAGGCTCTGAAATTAGGATAGTCCTTCTCATCATTAAAGCCAAGCTTTTCGACTATTCTTTGAAGTCTGTTTCTACTAAGGAAAGAAAGAGTAAGCCTTAACAGAACATCTATTCTATCCTTATCCTCCGGACTAAGCTCTCCCCTCTCTTTTGAAACATGTACCGATCCAATAACTACTGCCTGTGTTTTGGAAACTATTCGTATTCTGGCAGCAAGAATATCAGCATGACCGGTATCAAAATCGCAAAATATTTCGCCCTGTCCTCTGGCTTCAAATGACACATTAGGATAGAACTCAGCAGTAGCCTTAGCCAGATCATAGTATTCGCACATCTCATACAAAAGCTTCAAATACGCTTGTCTGTCATAGCCCCCTTCTTCATGTGTTATACGAACGAGACGTTCCACAAATTCGTGAAATTTTAATACACTATCGTCCATAATCGCCTCCATAATAACATTCCTGAATAAGTATAAGCAAACACCACATTCCCCAAAAAAACAGCTTATAACCTATAAATCAGAATAGCATTTAAGTTACATAACGTCAATTGACAAAATATAACTTATCGCAACAACAGAGAAGCCCTGCGTAGTTACACCTTACTTTTGAACGATAAGTTACCGAATCTTCCCCATATACACCTTTATTCAACCGACTTAAGCGATTCCGCCATATCAATAGTTGATAGCTTTCTTCTCATAACAAGATTTACAAGGAAGGTAAAGAGGTAGGTGAGACACACCGAAAACAGATAACTAAGCGGTTCTATATTTACCTTAAAATGCACCATATCAACTATAATCTGAGCCATAACAAACCTGTGAAGCAGTACCCCCAGACCTAGTCCCAGCACCATACCCAGAAATGTTAAAACTATATTTTCCCTGAATACATACTGGGCAGTCTCATTTGCATAGAAGCCCAGAACCTTAATAGTTGCAATCTCTCGAATCCGTTCAGTAATATTGATATTAGTAAGATTATACAGAACAACAAATGCAAGACCTGCGGCACTGAGTATAACTATGAGCACTATATAATTAAGGCTGGACATCATGTTGGTCATCCTGACCTTAAAGTCATTAAACAGAGAAACATTTACAACATCCTCGCAGTCGGAAAGTCTGCTTTGCGCCTCATATATATCTGTACCTTCAGGAAAATTGATATAAGCTCCATTAATTTCCGTATATATATCATCAGGAGAGACAAATACATAATTATATACATGATTATCAAATATTCCTGTAACGGTAACATCGACCTCATTCATCTCATCGTCACGAAGAATAATCTTATCACCTTTTCTGATATTATACCGTTCAGCAAGACTGATACATATAAGCGCCTCTCCCTTCGCAGGAGTCTTCAGGGGATTACCCTCAGTATCAGCAATTTTGAAAAATGCATTCATATCACCGGTGCATTTATCACCACATTGATCAAGCACACCGACAGGAGCTATCAGATTTACTCCCTTAACATTCTTACCTGCAACCATATCCCATGCTGCGGACTTGATAAATGTATAACCCTCCGACTCTTCTTCCAGTTTGTTAATGATTTCCTGAGGCACAGAGTTTTCTGTTCCATTGTTAAAGGTCAGCTCCGCATCAGCAATCTGTATCTCGTCATACTGAGCCTCGGCAAATCCGGCAACCGAATCCTTCATTCCAAAGCCTGTAAGAACCAGCGCCGTGCATCCGCTTATACCAATAATCATCATAAAGAAACGTCTCTTATACCTGAGTATATTTCTGATAGATACCTTATGAAGGAACTTCAATCGGTTCCATATAAAAGGTATATACTCAAGAAAGACTCTTCTTCCGGCCTTGGGCGCCTTTGGACGCATTAGATTCGCTGCTGTATCCAGAAGCTCATATCTGCAGGAGATAAGTGTAGTTCCAACAGAACATATAAGCGACACGATAAGTGCCATAATTGCAAGCTTCCAGTCAAATATATAATCCAGCGGCAGTCTTATATACATAAGCTGGTAAGTATTCCATATTACAAAAGGAAACAGGAATATACATATAGCATATCCGGTTATGCATCCTATCAGAGCAGCGCTTCCGGCATAAACTGTAAACTTGGCTACTATATCTCCATTACTATAACCAAGAGCTTTCAGGGTTCCTATCTGACTTCTCTGTTCCTCTACCATTCTGGTCATAGTCGTCATACATACAAGAGCAGCAACCAGTATAAAGAATATAGGAAATACTCTCGCCACCTGTTCAACTATTTCGGAATCATTTTCAAAGCATACATATGCAATATTGGTATTTCTTTCGAGTACAAATGTTTCCGGAGCATCAAGTTCACTAAGCTCCTGCTCAGCATCAGCTATTTCCTGCTCAGCATCAGCTATCTTCTCATTATATTCCTCAAGTCCGTCCTCATACTCAGCAAGTCCATCTTCATACTGAGCCAGACCATCCTCATACTCAGCCTTACCTTCTTCCAGTTCTTCCACGCCCTTATAATATTCACCAAGACTTGAATTATATGTTGCAAGACCTGAGTTATACTGAGCAAGACCACTCTCATACTGTGCCACGCCCTCTTCATACTTCGCATAGTTCTCTTCGTAGGTGGCAAGTCCTGATTCATACTGCGCATAACTTGAATCATAGGTTTCTACTCCGGCATCATATTCTTCTTTACCGGCAGTCCATGCAGCAAGTCCGGTATCATACTGTTCCTTGCCCGCTTCGTACTGAGCAAGACCAGTATCATATGCTTCCTTACCTGCAGTCCATTCATCAAGTCCAGCTTCATATTTATCATTTCCGGCAGTCCACTCCGCAAGTCCGGCTTCGTACTGTTCATTTCCGGTAGTCCACTGATCCAGTCCAGCCTCGTATTGTTCATTTCCTGCGTTCCACTCTGCAAGTCCAGCCTCGTACTGTGACAGGCCTTCCTCATACTGGGCTAGCCCCGCCTCATACTTAGACATTCCCTCTTCGTACTGGGCATATCCCGCTTCATACTGGGACAAACCCTCTTCGTACTGTGCTAGTCCGGCATTATACTCATCCTTCGCCGCCTGAAGAAGCAGCTTCTTAGAATCTAATTCCTTTCTTGATGCATTTGCTGTTTCCTCATCCATAAGTCCCGCAGCAACAGCCATATCAATGTTTTTTTCAGCTTCTGTTATAGCCTCCTCATTAGTACTTATCTCTTCTGCTGCACTGTCTAGCTGTTTCTTAGTCGCATCAAGTGTGGCTGAACTGGAATCAAGCTGGGATTTGGTCTCCTCCAGTATTTGTTTATTCTCATCAAGTGAAGCTTTGGATTCATCCAGCATTGCCTTAGTATCATCCAAGGCTATCTTGGATTCATCAAGCAGGGTTTTGTTTTCATCCAGCTTTGCCTTGGATTCATCAAGTACAGTTTTGGAATCATCCAGCTTGGTTTTGGATTCATCAAGTACTTCCTTTGACTCATCAAGAACAGCTTTGGAATCATCCAGCTTGGTTTTGGATTCATCTAAGGTTTTCTTACTTTCATCAAGAGTTGCAGCAGACTCCTCCAGAAGCGCCTCATTTTCATCCAATGTAGCCTTGGAATCATCCAGAGTGACCTTCGCCTCGTCAAGCTGTGATTTGGAACTGTCCAGTGTTTCCTTGGCTGAAGCAAGCTGTGACTTGGAGCTGTCCAGCGTCTCTTTAGAGCTATCTAAGGTTTCCTTTGAGCTATTAAGAGTTGACTTGGCACTGCTTAGCTGGGAAGCTGCATCATTTAGCTCAGCCTCGCCATCTTCTATTTCCCGGGCAGCCGATTCCAGTTCAGACTTTGCGTCATCCAGTTCTGACTTCGCATCATCCAGTTCAGACTTTGCATCCGCTGATTCCTCTTCAAGAGTTTCTTTGGCATCCTGAATCTCTTCCTCGGCATCCTGATAAATGCGGTCAAATCTGTTATCCGCAGTATCATCCGTGATTTTTTCCCACTCATCCCGGAAATCATCCATCAGATCATTATACTCATCAGAATAAATCTCCGCATCTGTATCCAGCTTTACGTAGATCTCAGTATAGATATCTTCATCAAAGCCCTCCCTGGTCATATACATAAAACCGGAAACAGTGCCATTTCCAAGAGGCGTATTACCTCTTTCAAAATTGATATAAAGAATCGAATCAGCAAAACCGACTATCTTATATTTATTATTTGCAAAATGCCCCAGCGTATCCTCATCATTTGTCTCCGAAAGCTCAATGGTATCACCAAGCTTATAACCATTACGATTATGATTATCAAGAAGAACCTCGTCAGGCGCTTCCGGAAGTCTTCCCTCCTTCAGCATGAGCTTATTAATATTCTCCGTCAGAGAATAAGCCTTATAAACCGAATCCTTACCCTCACTATTGATACAGATTACATCATACTGAAAAGAACCCTCGGCATAGGCTACATTTTCCATATTGCGAACTGTATCAACATCCTCTTCCTCCCAGCCGTAGGTAGATACCAGCCGATAATCATACAGTTTCTTCTCCTGTACCAGATTATCAACAGTATGCACCATTGCGGGAGTAGTTATCCGGACACCGGAAAAAAAGCCGACTCCAAGAAATGTGATAGCAAGTATCGCAAAAAACCGGCCAAAGGAACCCTTTATATCCCGAAGGGTTGAACTATGTAATGCTTTTTTTCCTATTTTTCTTTTCATGCCTCAAATAAATAATATTTCAAATTCAACTATAATAATGAACCTTCTAAACTGACTTACCCTAACACTCAAAAAGAATCACCCTTATGAATGATTCTTTCTTAGCTACATAGATAAAATCACCACTCTATCTCAGCAATATCTACAGGATCAGTATTCTGATATTCTTTCTCGATTTTTCCACTTCTGACAGTTATAACTCTGTCAGCCATGGCAGTAAGAGCCGAATTATGTGTAATAACGATAACCGTTGTTCCTGTCTTACGACATGTATCCTGAAGAATCTTAAGAACAGCCTTTCCGGTATTATAGTCAAGAGCTCCGGTAGGTTCATCACATAGAAGCAGCTTTGGATTCTTGGCAAGCGCTCTGGCTATCGCTACACGCTGCTGTTCTCCACCCGAAAGCTGCGAAGGAAAGTTCTTCAGACGATTCTCCAGCCCAACTTCCCTAAGTACTTCTTCCGGAACGAGCGGTTCCTTACAGATCTGAACAGCAAGCTCTACATTCTCAAGTGCGGTAAGATTCTGAACCAGATTATAAAACTGAAATACAAATCCAACATCATACCGTCTGTAGGTTGTCAGTTCCTTTTTATTATATTTGGAAATATCATTTCCATCTATAACTACATGCCCTGATGAAAGAGTATCCATTCCACCAAGTATATTCAGAATAGTGGTTTTACCTGCGCCGGAAGCCCCTACAATAACCGTAAACTCGCCTTTTTCTATGGAAAAGCTTGCACCGGAAAGAGCAGGGATCTCAACCTCCCCGCTCTTATATATCTTTTTTACATTTTGAAACTCTATATATGACATTATCTATTTCCCTGAATTATAGCGTCGTCATGGCTTAGATGACTTATATTTAATAATGATATAGGTATCATAAGGCAATAACAGTTTTCCTGCAAGCAGGAAAGCATGCTAACTATTGAAACTTATGCCCTATTATTCTGACTCTTCTCTCGTCTGTCTTATGACATCTTCCATTGTGGCTTTATCCATCGCTCCGGTTATATATCCATCTTTATATTAAAATGTGCACTATTCCTGATGTAATGATTACAAATCCTTAATAGTTATAAAAATGTTTTATATCTTTCAAAATTCGCTGAAATAATTTCATCATTCAGCTTTCAAACACATTCATAATATGTTACAATGGTTACCTATTGCGATGTAGTCGGCTTGGTTCCACGACTACAACTAAAGCCGGAGGTGTAAGATTGACAATCACAGATAAAATCAAGTTCCAGAATGGAATAAAAAGAGTTATTATCAGCGAGGATGATATAAAAAAGGAAGTTAAGAAATGTGGTGAGATGCTTAGCAGGGAATACGAAGGAAAACCGCTTCTTCTCGTTAGTATCCTTAAAGGTGCATTTGTGTTCCTTTCAGATCTTTCCAAAGAAATCACCATTCCCTGCGAGATAGGTTTCATAGCCGCAAAAAGCTACTTTGAAAGTACTGATTCATCCGGAAATGTCACAATCGAATACGATCTGGCTCAGGACATCAGTAAGTATCACGTTGTAATAGTTGAGGATATTATTGATACCGGCAGAACCCTGTCATGTGTAATCGAGCTTTTAAAGAAAAGAAATCCTCTTTCACTAAAGCTTGTCACTCTTCTGGATAAACCGGAAAGAAGAATCAGCAAACTAAATGCCGACTACTCTCTCTTTACCATTCCCGACTATTTTGTTATAGGATACGGACTGGACTATGGTGAGTATTACAGAAATCTTCCTTATATTGCTGAATATAATACCGATCAGGGATAAATATCAGGCAAAGTACCGGTAAATATATGTTTTAAACATATTATTTATAAAATTTATATTTTCACGGAGGGGAAACCATGTTTGAAAAAATATTCAAACTAAAAGAACACGGAACAAACGAGAAGACAGAGATAATTGCTGGTATAACAACCTTTTTGGCAATGGCTTATATACTTGCAGTCAATCCTTCGATACTCGGAAATGTAATGGATGCAAACGGCGTCTTCATGGCCACTGCTCTTGCATCAGCTATCGCAACATTTATTATGGCATTCTGGGCGAATTATCCTATAGCACTTAGTGCAGGTATGGGACTAAATGCCTACTTTGCTTTTACAGTTTGTCTGGGAGAACTTGGCGGAGAGGAAAATGCATTTACCATCGCTCTTACAGCCGTTCTGGTTGAAGGAATCATATTCATATTAATGTCTGCCTGCAAATTTAGAGAACAGATAATTAATGGTATCCCTCAGAATCTTAAATTTGGTATCACAACAGGTATCGGTCTTTTCATAGCCTTCATCGGACTTCAGGGAGCCGGAATAGCTATAACAGACAGTTCTACACTTGTTGCACTTGGTAATTTCAATTCTCCACAGGTTGTACTTGCACTTATCGGCTTCATGATCATAGCAACTCTAAGTCATTTCAACATAAAAGGCTCCGTACTTATCGGAATACTTGCTACCTGGATACTGGGACTTATAGCTGAAGCCCTTGGCTGGTACGTAGTTGATATTGATGCAGGTGTATATAGTCTGGTTCCTAACTTCTCACAGGGAATTCACCTGGGCGGACTTGGTGCAACAGCTTTCAAGTTCAACTTCGGATGGGCAGCAAAGCATATCATCTCATTTATCGCCATAGTATTCAGTTTTCTGTTTGTAGATCTCTTCGATACAGTTGGAACTGTAGTCGGAGTTGCTGATAAGGCAGGACTTCTTGATAAAGACGGTAAGCTTCCAAGAGCAGGACGAGTATTCATGGCAGACGCCATAGGAACAACTGTTGGTGCATGTCTCGGAACATCAACCGTAACAAGCTTTGTTGAATCAAGTGCCGGTGTTGCTGAAGGCGGAAAAACAGGTATGTCTTCATTTGTGACAGGACTCTTATTTATACTCTCACTGTTCCTTAGCCCTATCTTCCTCGCTATACCAAGCTTTGCAACTGCTCCGGCTCTTGTATATGTTGGTATGCTTATGTTCTCAAGTGCAGCTAAGATCAGCTTCAATGGTGAGATTGCTGATACAGCAAGTGCTTATATGGCAATACTTATGATGCCTCTCACATACTCAATTGCAAACGGAATCATGTTCGGAGTAATCACATGGGTTACACTTAAGGTTTGTACAGGAAAGTTCAAAGATGTTAATCCAATCATGTGGATAGTATTTGTACTCTTCACCCTTAGAATCATATCTCTGGCAAAAGGATTTATGTAAGATATAAGTAAATAAATAGAATCTAAATAAAATCAAAATAAATAAAATCAAATAACAGCCGCCACATTTCCAACACTCAGGAAATGTGGCGACTGTTTTTATGCAGATGCAAATAAATATATACCATTAAACTAAAAGCTTTTAACTACTACTATCTCTACATGATAGCCTTTGACACTTACTCTCACATCATCTGCAATACTTGCGATGATTGATTTTTCGAGTTCATCCCAGGCTTCACGTGACTTTTCATCCTTACCGCTCTGAACCGCCATAGCATATTGCTGCATAGTCCAGATATATCCGTCGATTCCAAGCTGACATCCCATCATGCTGCTTGCTCCCATGAAGTCCATCGTATATCCCGGCAAATACGCATCATCGCCTTTAGGCAGAAGCAAAATGGCTATCATTTCCCGAAGCTTACCTGTAAAGCCTTTTACAGCAGAATTTGTACCGGATGTAGAAACATCTATAATCTGTTTTCTCATATTCTGATCTAATGCCACATCAGATGTTAGATACAGTTCAAAAGATTTATCCTGATACTCTATCCAGTAATCAGCCACTATATCTCCTGCTATCCCACGAAGCATACCTACCAGTTCTTCTGCAAGAAGGCGTAGTCTGATCTTTTCTTTATCAAGAAGTCCTGTTTCCTTGCCAATCTTCTCGGTAGTATCAAGAACCTTATCCAGATCCTGCTCTATATTATTTATAGTGATTACATCAGTTTTCATCATCCAACTCCTTATATATGTACTTCCAGATATTTTGTGCCATATCTGACCTTAGGAATTCAATCCTTACATCGTAAGTCTTGGTTCTACTTTGCAGATCGCATCCCTCGTTTTGGCTCAGGATCGTCTATCGCTCCATAGACGAAAATTATTATACTACATATATATCAGATTTGCATAATTATTTCTGCTATAGAAACTCCTGCTCCAAACCATATCAGTCCATTGCTGCGAGTAGAAGTCTTACCCTTTGATTCTGAAACAACTTTATTATCTGACATTTTTCAGGTATATCTGCTGCGAATTAGTTTAGCACATTCTAAGCAATTCTAATGCTTTATCCCTACGTTGGCATTATCCAAATCAATTTCTTTTTTAACGCAGTATTTTTTCTATCCACTCATCCTCGACACCCGGAAGTATCTTTCTGAACTGCTTATATATTCTCTCAAGTGACTCCTCAGGTGTTCTTTTATATACTTTGTCAGTAAACTTTTTTCCGTAGAACTTCTCAGGTGTAGTATATTCCGCTATCCCCCAGCCATACTCATTTCCAAGCTTATCAGTAGCATATATAAAATCATTGGTTATTACATAGCACTGCTTCTGAAGGCGTGTAATGGAGCTGTCAAAGCCTTTCTTTCCGCCTTTCCTGTAATTACCAAGCTTCTTTAGTGACTTTGATAAAACAGGCGCATTTGCTTCAAGTAGCTCATATAGGTCTCTGTCATCATAAGATGCCAGCCCGTCCTCAAATCTTGCATCAAAGTCATAACCATCCCTGCGGAAATTTGCAAAGTCCGGAAACCATTTGGCACTTATATACATAGCCTTATTCCTAAGAAACTTCCCATAGGCGCATCTGGTTTGCCGTATAACAGGGCCTTTCCATTCCCACGCATCCCAGAAGCTGTCACTTCCACCATACCAGCACTCAGGAGCTATATGCTCCTCTATAGAAAAGCCCTCTATTTCATTTTCAAAAAATGGTACAAAACCATATTCCTCTATAGCAGATATCAGATCCTCTATGGATCTTATAGTAAAATCATCAAAGAATGTCATATCTTTAAATCCTCTTTTGTGATTTGAAATTAATTTCAAGAAGCATATCCATATAATCTTTTCTTTTACTCTCAGACAAGCTCATAAACTGATAATTCATTAGTTTGATCAGAATCTCGTCAGCAGAATTCATTCCCAGATTTCTGATCTTTCTGAGCTGTTTTTTGCTTGATTCACCATCCTTTGTATAGATTCCATTTACTAATTGTTCCAGATTATGGAATCCCGCTCTTTTAAGGCAGTGATACGCTCTTACCGAAAGATCAAGAACATCAATCTCCTGCCTTAACTGCTCTTTGGTGAATATAACCTGATAATGAAATGTTCTTTTGTTATCAGCAAGCACTGCCAGTATCTCTTCAATCGTGATACCATCCAGGTATTTATTCATTTCCTTTGCTACATCTTCGTTTAGCACTATCATAATCGACACCTCCAAATGCATCTTTCACTACTTCCTTTACAGCATGCGTTTCAATACTTTTGATTACATCTGCAAATTTTTTTCCTACCATTTTCGTAAGATACTTCAGTTCTGATACATCAGGAGCTACTGCTGTGGCATGGATACGGTTTTCACCGGTCATCACATAAAGTTCGGTAACATATCCGGTTCTATTTAGATATTTCAGAAGATCTTCATAATCTGAATCAACTGTGGTGATTTCCATGAACATCTTTACAGCACCCTCTCTATAGATTACCGCTTTGTAGCCTCGTAACACTCCGGCTTCTTCAAGCTTTGTTACTCTTTTCTTGACAGCAACTCTGGAAAT
>DGRT01000171.1 GCA_002391105.1 Lachnospiraceae bacterium UBA4381
GCGGGGTGGAGCAGTCTGGAAGCTCGCCGGGCTCATAACCCGGAGGTCACAGGTTCAAATCCTGTCCCCGCTACTACTTGGAAAACATTTCCAAGATATGCCCAGATAGCTCAGTTGGTAGAGCAGAGGACTGAAAATCCTCGTGTCGCTGGTTCGATTCCGGCTCTGGGCACTTTTTATTTTCTAAGATATCCTGCATTGTGGCAGGATATTTTTTTATTCAAGCGATATGGCACCTATAGGCGACAATGCTTATAGGTGTCTTATTTTATTTCTTGAAGAATGTATTTGTAATAGTGGGGATATGGTTTTACTTTGAAGGAGATAAGATAAATAATTTAAAAATGTGTGAAGTTTTCACACCAATTAATTCCCTAATATTTGTAAAATTAGGTAGGGTCTCATATGTCAAGACTGGTTTTATAAATTGCCACTAGCTTCTTGGCACTTATCTATAAGAAGCGATAGAGAAATTACTTTACAAATAATGGGGAGGAAATGCAATGAAATATAATGATGATTATAATAATATAGATAGTCAGACGGGTAACTATGATTATGGTTATGAAGATGGAGGCAGGGAAACTGCAAATACAGGAAGCCCTCAGCCGAATCCTGAGCTTCTAAATAATGCAGCATATACTCAGCAGAAAGCGGCATCACCGGCTAATCCGCAGAATCAGAAGAATTCCACACTTGGAGTGTGGGCATTGATACTGTCCATTTTAGGATGTACATTTTTCATAGGCGCGATACTTGCGATAATAGACATTACTAAAAAGGATGGAAGGAAGAAGACACTTTCAATCATTGCCCTCTGTTTTGCAGGGCTTTGGATTATAACGATAATGACTGGAAGATTCAGACGAAATTTCAGAGACGAGAGGGCTAACAAGTCTGAAACCACGGCAACTGCTTTGGAAAGCGATACATCTAACATGAGTATATCGGATGGTTCAGAAACAACTGTTAATTCTACCTCGGAAGAACAAGTAACCGAAGAGGCGAAAAATCTAAAGGATAAATCCTATGAGGAAATGACAGATGATGAAGTAATAGCCTATGAAAGAACCAGCAAAATGCTTAACAAGTTTGACTCAGAAACAAATACTATTTGTAATCTTGGTGGATATCAGTTTGAAGTTCCAGCCTTTTTTGGAAAAGCAAATTTCGAGGATGAAGATCAAATGACATTCAAAATAGGAGAAAAAACAAATGAAGCGGCTGCAGTAGCTATTTTTGTAGTTTCAGATGATCAAGTATCATATAGCTCGAGAGAAAACAATATGAATGCCTTATTAAGTAATTTTTCTCTATTGTATAAGGAAACGGAGGAGAATACTATAGCTGGATTTAATGCATATATTCTTAATGGTAAAACTTTAGGGGTGGATAGTGGAAACATGTTTTACTCTCAGCGAACTAATAAGGGCAAAGCATTAGCGGCGGATGTCGAAGTAGTAAATATTTATGATGAAGAGAATAATAATCTTATTGTATGTTTTCTGTTTCAGACCTTAAGAACGAATTTTGATTACTCAGAAGATTTCATGAAAATGTGTGACTCATTTAAAGTAGCGGAAAAAACTGGCGTTAGTGACGATTTCAAGGCAATGATGGATGCATATGAGGAATTTATTGATGAATATATTGCATTTATGAATAAATATAATCAGAACCCTTCTGATATGGAGCTTATGTCAGAGTATTTTGATTTTATGACCAAATATGCTGAATATGCTGACAAGATAGCAAAACTGGAGGATAGTGAAATGACTGATGAGGAAGCGGCTTACTATCTGGAGGTAACAACGCGAGTAGCCAATAAGCTGGCTCAGGCGAGTCTTTCATACTGATAGAATTTATGGAAATCGTATTTAGATTAAAGACAGATACGTTTGTAAGATTGTTGAGGCGGGTACGGTGTCAGAACGTTGAGGTTGACTATTAAGATAGAAGATTATAATGTAAGATTATTAGGATTTGTTTGAGTCTATATGATACTAAGCCTTAAATGACTATTTGGAATATCTTGCTTCGCCTGGTTTTACTGTTGTTCCATTAACTTATAGCGGTTAGCAAAAATAGTTCATCAGATATAGGGAGATGATGCAGATGAATTTTATAGAAAAGCTTATTAAGAAAAAACGTGAAAGGGAGCATCAACAGATAATGTATGAATATGAATCCGGACTGAGAGATTTCAGAATGGGATATGATGGTCCCAGGAAAAAGAAAAGCTCCACCGAGCCCCAAAGTGAAGCTTTACAGGGAAAATCATTTGAAGATTTTAACAGATTAGTAGCTAAAATTGAAAAAGAGTGGAGGTAGAATGAATACAACAGATGATCTGATGGAGAAGCTTCGTCAGGAGGTTCCGGATGAAAGAGCGCTAAATGAATATCTGGAAAAGGTTTCAGAATATGGTGATGTGTCCAGTGAAACATTTTCCGAGTATTATCGAAGGCTGATTAGTGAAAAGGGAATAACCAGCGGAGATGTTGAGAGAAAAACCGGTCTGGAGCATTCATTCTGTAATAAGATGATAAATGGTAAGACAAGAGTGACCAGAAACAATATGCTCGCGCTGGCTCTAGCTGCCGGGCTGGAGCTGGATGAGGTTGAAAAATGTCTGAAGCTTACCGGAAACGGGGCTCTCTATCCTAAGGACTCCAGAGATGCTGTTATCATTTATGCTATTAATCGAGGGCTTTCACTTGCTGATGCGAACAAGTTGCTGTATTCTAAGAATATGGAACTTCTTGGAATAGGTGACAAGGGGACAGGCACCTTGTCACCAAATTTATAAGGGATATTATTGCATGGACGCAGTCAGCTATATCAAAAATACATATACTATAATGTCGGATATAAGTCCGAAGAATTATGCGAAGCTTGCCAGAAATAATATTGATGGCAAGCTTTATGTGCTTAAGTATCTGAAGGTTTATGATATCGCTGTTTATGAAAGCCTTAAGAAATGTAAGATAGAGGGAATATCCGGAATATATGAGGTCATGGCATCTCCCGGCGGGCTTTATATAGTTGAGGAATATATAGAGGGTGAAAATATTGATAAACGTCTGGATCGGGCAAGGAATAGCGGGGTAAATGCAGATGCTTTGCTAAAGGATCTGATAATGCAGCTATTGGGAACGCTGCAGGAGCTTCATAATCTCAGACCTCCGATCATACATCGTGATATTAAACCTGATAACATTATGGTTAATAAGTATGGCAGGATAAAGCTTATAGATTTTAATATATCGAGAGGCTTTACCGGAAATGCGGAGAGGGATACATTTGCAATGGGAACCAGCAGCTTTGCCGCACCGGAGCAGTATGGCTTTCTGGAAAGTGATCCCAGAACAGATATATATGGAGTAGGTGCAACAACAAAGTATCTTATGGAGAAGTATGGGATAAGCAGTCCTGATTTAAATGCATTTGTAGATAAGGCGACTGCATTTGACCCTGATAACAGATTTGAAAATGCCGGAGAGGCTCTTTATTTTCTGTCGAACTATTATCAGCTTATTACTGCATTTGGCGGGGAAGCAAAGAGCGGTCAGGTTGAGTATCTTGATGAGAGCAGCAGGAGGAGAGTGAAGAAAAATGACTCCGGTGCCGCAGGTTATTTGAACTTTTCAGACAGTACGGCAGGGACGGGAGGAGGCGGATCCGGATGGAAGCGGTTTCTACCACCGGGCTACCGGAGCGGTAATACAGGTCATATAGTTTTGGGAAGCTTTGGTTATCTGATGATGCTGGCATTTGTCAGGTACTCAGTTATAGCGCTTTCGAGCCAGCCTGCAGAGAGAAAGGGGCAGTTCATACTAGCCATAATTATATATGTAGTATCATTTTTATCGATAGTATTCTTCTCATGTGACTATCTTGGGGTGCAGCGTCTGTTTGGACTGCAGAATAAGGAAGGAAAAGAAAAAAGAAAGGGTATCATAATGGTTGATGCTCTGATAATAGGAATAATACTATTTATAGGTGCATTTCTGGTGAACAAGGTATAGTTAATGTGACAGGGTGCTTGCCCCGTGGTGACAGGGTGCTTGCCCCTGTGGTGACAGGGTGCCTGTCCCCCTGTCACATTTGGTGACAAGGTGCCTGTCCCCTTGTCACATGTTGGAGTATTTGTGAGGGGGTTTCTGCAAATGTATCTGCTCCATGTTCTATCAGAAACTCTTTATCTCTGAAGCCCCATAATACTGATATGCAGGGGAGCTCTGAGTTTCTGGCGGTTTCGAGATCCACTTCGGAGTCTCCGATGTAAATGGATTCTTCTTTGGTGGAGCCAAGCTCTGTCATGGCGATATCCACCATGTCTCTGGCGGGCTTTCTCCGGATACCCTCCTTCTCTCCTATTGCTACGTCAACATATTCCGAGAAGAACCGTTCATTAAGCTCCTTTACGGCGGAGTCAATCTTGTTGGAAACTATTGCCATCCTGAAACCATGTTCCTTCAGCGATGCCATGAGTTTCAGGATTCCATCGTAAGGACAGGTGTGATCCAGACAATGTATATCATAATGCTCCTTAAATTTAGGGAGCATTTCTTCTATTATGCTTTCCGGGGTTCCTTCCGGGACTGCCATTTCAAGGGCGTGTCTGATACCGCTTCCAAAGTATCTTCTGTAATCCTCTAAATCATGTGGAGGCATGTTGTATTGACCTAGTACATAATTGACAGAGTCCCTAAGGTCAATCAGTGTATTCAGAACAGTTCCATCCATGTCAAATATTATTGTATTTATATTATTCATATAATGTCCTTTCTTTTTGTACTATAAGCTACCGAAGATTGATATCAGATGTGAAGCGTTTGCCCCAACAAAGCAGGGGTATATCGAGTAAAGTGAAGATCTTGTTTTTATCCGATAAGATTCTGATGAACCGCCAGGTTCAGCAGTTTATGAGAAGCCCCAGGTTCTCATAGTAAAATTGCAGCACCAACCAGTCAAGTCTTAAAGCAAAGTAAAGTCTTTAATATACAGAAAAATGGTTAAATTTTATATATTCCCCTTGCATAATACATTTCCCTGTGCTATATTTGAACTCTGTGATGTGAAATTCCTTGTTTCTGTCTGCACCTGGAGTAGAGTGCTTCGGAGCGAATTATAATATTATAATAGACAGAAACCAATAAGTCCATAAGGAGGTGCAAAAACATGAATAAGTATGAGATCGCATTAGTCCTCAGTTCAAGAATTGATGATGAGGCTAGAACTGCTACTCTCGAAAGACTCAAGCATCGTGCTGAGAGATCTGGAAGTACTATTACAGATATCGATGAGAGAGGAAAGCAGAGACTCGCATACGAGATTCAGGACATGATCGAGGGCTATTACTACTTCGTACATTTCGAAGGTCCAGATGAAGCTCCCGCATATATCGAGTCCCATATCCGTATATACGAGAATGTTATCAGATTCTTGATTGTAAGACAGGATGCGTAAGTCGATTAGATTAGGAGGTTCTTATGAACAAAGTTGTACTTATGGGTCGTCTTACCAGAGATCCAGATATCAGATATTCTAATTCACAGAGCGGAGATCAGCTCTGTATTGCAAGGTTTACACTTGCAGTAGATAGACGTACATCAAGAAGAGATAATGGTGGAAATGAGCAGACTGCTGATTTTATTTCAATCGTAGTATTCGGTAGACTTGCTGAACACGTAGAGAAGTATTATAAGCAGGGACTTAAGGTAGCTCTTACAGGTCGTATTCAGACCGGTTCTTATACTAATAAGGATGGTCAGAAGGTTTACACAACTGAAGTAGTGGCTGAGGAGCTTGAGTTTGCAGAGAGCAAGAATGCTGCTGCAGCAAATGGATATACCGGTTCCGGATCACAGGGAGGCGGATATGCTCCTAAATCTGCACCAGAGCCAAGCAGTGCCAGTGCAGAAGGTTTTATGAATGTTGAGGACGATCTGGAAGAATCATTACCTTTCGGTCAGAATAAGTAATTGTTTAGGTTAATGGAGGACATTTGATATGCCATTTAATAAAGAAGGTGGAGCAGCACCTATGAGAAGAAGACCTATGCATAGAAAGAGAAAGGTCTGTGTATTCTGCTCAGATAAAGAGCAGGTAATTGATTACAAGGATGCAAATACACTTAAGAAGTATATCTCTGAGAGAGGAAAGATTCTTCCTCGTCGTATTACAGGAAACTGCGCTAAGCATCAGAGAGAGCTTACAGTAGCTATCAAGAGAGCTAGACAGATTGCTCTTGTACCTTATGTAATCGAGTAATTATAACATCAGGGATCACGAATCGTTTTGATTCGTGGTCCTTTTTTTATTCGATAGGCTGTTTAAGAATGCTATAAACGTGATGTTTTTTAATACAATCGGCTGATTAATAAAGCCGTAAACGTGATGTCTTTTTGTTGAGTGGTGATAGGTGTCATGTTATAATCGAATACAGTTGGTATAGAAGTTACTTCAGGAAAGTTTTGGAAAGGGAATCATTTCGAGGTTTGATGGATAAGCTTGTTGAGAAAAATAAGGCTCAGGGAATCATTTTAAAGGGTATAGATGGATTCTACTATGTAGATACGAATGATCTGGTGCTTGAGTGTAAGGCGAGAGGTATATTCAGGAAGAAAGGTATGAGTCCTCTGGCGGGAGACAGAGTGGTTGTATCTGTCGATGCTGATGATATGAGCATGATAGAAGAGATACTTCCGAGGAAAAATCAGTTTGTTCGTCCGCCGATAGCCAATATAGATACACTTCTTATCGTGGCATCTGTCAAAAGTCCTGATCCCAATCTTTACAGCATTGATAAGCTGACTGTCATAGCTCAGCTAAAAGAAGTACAGGCGGTTCTTGTTTTTACCAAGATGGATCTGGGGGATACCTCGGAGCTTGAAGAGCTTTATAGCCGGGCTGGGTTTCCCACTATAGTTCTTAGTAATGTCACGGGAGAAAATGTTGACAGCCTCAGGCCTTATCTTGGAAAGGGCATTACGGCACTTGCTGGATATTCCGGTGTGGGTAAGTCCTCCCTGGTCAAATATCTTATTCCTGAGCTGGAGATAGAAGTTGGGGAGATAAGCCGGAAACTCAGGCGTGGAAAACAAACAACTAGGGAAAGTACACTTTATCCTTACGAAGAGGGATATGTTACGGATACGGTTGGATTTTCCAATCTTGAACTACGTACCTATAAAAATGAACTTACAACAGACAATCTTAAGTTCTGCTTTCCGGAGTTTGAGCCATATCTTGGAAAATGCAGATTTACCTCCTGCTCTCATACAGTTGAAAAGGGCTGTGCCATAATAGAGGCTGTAAATGCAAAGCAAATAAGTGTCTCCAGACATGAGAGCTTTTGCAGGATGTACAGGGAGCTGAAAGAGTTATGAGAAGATTAGTTGGAAGCAGCGTTCAGGAGATGACGCAGGAGGAATTTCGGGAATATGCCGCACTCTATAAAAGGGTTTCTGTAGATATAGGAACCGGTGATGGTAAACGTCTATACAGGGTAGCCAAGGCTAATCCGGATACATTATATATAGGAATCGATCCTGTAAAAGAAAATATGTCCGATACAGCTCGAAAGCTTCAGAAAAAGCCTGAGAAGGGCGGACTTAAGAACCTGCTGCTCGTAATTGGAGCGGTGGAAGCTCTTCCGGATGAGCTGGAAGGTATGGCTGATGAAGTTACGGTATATTTTCCATGGGGCTCGCTGCTGGAATGTGTTGTGAAGCCTGTCTTTGGCTCCATGAAACAGATATACCGGATAGCGAAGGAGGAAGCGGCATTTACCATAGTAACGACCTATCAGACCTCCTATGAGGCAGGCGAGATAGAAAGGCGTGAACTGCCGGAACTAAGTGCCCAGTATTTTGAAGCGGATTATAAAGAGGATATGAAGGCTCTTGGTTTTTTGATTGATTCGGTATCAGAGCTTTCTGCTGAGGATGTAAAGGTGATTGGAACGCAGTGGGCCAAGAGACTTGGAACAGGACGCGCCAGACGGTTTTACAGAGTAAATGGCATTATCAGGAAAGGGCTTGATTAAAGAAAGCAACATATAATAAGTGAAAGGTGAAAGGAGAAAATGTATGGTATTAAGGCCATGACAGTGCAAAGTCAGGTGGTTTTGGATATTATATAAAGAGATGGTGATAATCTGCTGCTTCAAAATGAGTTATTTAAGATAGAAATGTTTGGTGCCGATGTTATAGATCCAAGGTAATTAGGTGGAAGAATCAGGATAATAAATATACATATCTATGTTACAGGTCAGTAGATTTTGTAATACAAAAAGGACACGAGAAATATCGTGTCCTTTTTAGATGATACGATCTAAAAGAAGTTTTCAGTCCAGGTTTTGACGCTGTCATTTGTTGGATTTCCGGTCTCGTCATATGCTGTAGTATATTCATAGTAACCATATCCGTCCTGGTCACCATTTGAATCAAAATGCTCCCACCAGTTTTCATACACCTGAACCCATTCATCCTGAGCCATATATCCATTATCCTTGAAGTAGTAATAATATCCATCGATTGATACTTCTTCTGATTTAGGATACCAGCCGTTAGTATCCTCATACCACCAGCCATTTGCGTCACTCTTCCAGCTACCTGTTGCCTGATAGGACCAGGTTCCATCTTCGCCCAGCCAGCAACCGTCAACCCAGGAATTTGTACTGTAGGTATATCCCGAAGATGGGAAATAGTACCAGGAACCACCTGAATTGATCCAGCCTTTTGCAGCATATCCATCACTGTCAAAATAATACCATAAGCTATCTATCTTTTCCCACTTGTCTGATACGTAATATCCGGAGGCATCACCATACCATGCCTTGTCACCATATGACCAGGAGGATTTATATTGATAAGTCTGCGATCCGTCTGAATTGTAATAAAGACCGCTTACATATTCGCCTGCATAGTCATATATTCCGACACAATTATATATATAGTCTGTAAAGGGGTTCCCTTCTCCATCCGACATCTCTGTAGGAGTAAAATCATTTTTATTCAAAGTAATGGTTTCGCCGTATTTCCACTTAATATCAGTGCTGTTATCGCCATAGCCAAGAAGGGTCTTGCCGTCCTGGCTGGATGAAATCTCTATACAATTCCCGGCATTAGAACTTGGGTTTGTAACAGAAGAATCGTAGTAGTATCCATCCTTGAATTTGATAGTGATATTTCCATCTTCGTCGAATAAGCGGGTCGCATCAATACCGGTTCCTGACCACATAGTATCACCACCATACTGTTGGGCAGAATTTTGAAAATATATAATGTAATGACTGCTATTTGCCTCCTGCTCAGAGCTTTCGGTCTGGGTATTTCCATCTGCATAAACTGTGCTTCCATTAACATTTATTATTCCGGAAATTGAAATAGCCAGTGCAAGCGTTACGGCAGCAGCTTTCTTAAATCTCTTCATGATTGCCTTCCTCCTGAAATGATAAAATTGCACAAAAGTAATGGTATCATTTTTAACAGGAATGGTCAACAAATTCAACAAAAAATCTTTAAAAAATCCGAAGTATATAGTAAAATTAACCATAAGTGACGGATGGAGTACAGATAGGGGGAACCTAAACTTACTGACACCTAATCGGTTCAGGCAAATAAAAGGAGGAAATATAAATGGAGGTTCATCGGGCAAGAATAAATCATCAAAGGATTAGAATAGTTGCAGTATTGATGGCATTTACCATGCTGATTTTCGTTATCCCATCGCCCATCCAGGTAAGAGCTGAAGGTCTTGAATCACATAATTGGGACGCATATGGTTCCACATATGTTTATAATAGTATGACTTCTGTGGAAAAGCATCTTTATGATGGGCTGTATGACAGTTGCAAGAAGTATCTTACTACAGAGGCGGATGCTACAGACATTTATGAAAATGGGATATATTATATGGACTATGTGGATGCAGGTTCTCTTGAGGATATTGCATCCGTTGTAGAAGCCTTCAAGGAGGCAAATCCCCAGTTTTACTTTATAGGTGCTAATTATTTTATAGTTTCCAATGGAACTAATAGAAGTGTTGTTCTGGAGATGGACAGCAAATTTGTTTACGGTTCTGAAAGAACAAAGATTACAAATCAGATATTCAGTAAGGCTGATTCCTGGATAAGCAAGGCCAGCGCAGGTAAAACCACAAGGCTTGAGAAGGAAATAGCTGTAAATGATATTATATGTGAAAATGTTGTATATGGAATAACAGAAAACAGTATGAGTATTTACAGCACATTTGTTGAAGGAACAGCCGTTTGTCAGGGCTATTCCCTCGCAGCATCACTTATGCTGAATGCCATGGGAATTCCTACCATGTGCGTAACCAGTAAAAACCATGAGTGGAATAAGGTATGTCTTGATGATGGAACATGGTATGCGCTGGATGTAACCTGGAATGATACCTGGAATGGCGGATTTGCTCATACCTCATATTATGATAAGGTTAAAAATATTTTTGCTAACAGATCTGATGAGAATATCAAGATGCTGGATACTGAAAATGAACATATAATCACCGGTCCTAAGTATTATCCCGTTTCTTCGGTGGATTATCCAAGAGCTGAAAGTAACGAGTATAATCTGGAGATATCCAATGAAGGAAAAGTGATTACAGTGCTGGTTACAAAAGCAGATAACAATGATGCAGATAAGGATGAGGTTGTTGGTACAGTTACACTGGAAGGTTCTACTGATGAGTCTGCCGGCAGCATGACCTTCGATACGAGTACTTATCAAAGAGACAAATCATCAGGTGGAAGCGACTCGAATGGAAGCTCATCTAACGCAGGTGGCTCGAATGGAAGTTCATCAAATGCAGGCACCTCGAACGCAGGCGTATCAAATGGAAGTACGTCAAATG